>JBFHPX010000004.1:0-24950 GCA_041592575.1 Alcanivoracaceae bacterium | reverse complement strand
GTTACAGATCCTTCTGGTTGACCCGCTTCATCAGCTCTTCGGCGCTTTCCTTGCGTTCGGAATAACGATCGACAAGGTAGTCGCTGCGGTCGCGGGTCAGCCAGGTGAACTTCACCAGCTCTTCCATCACATCGACGATGCGGTCGTAGTAGCCGGACGGTTTCATTCGATCATTCTCGTCGAACTCGAGAAACGCCTTGGCCACCGACGACTGGTTCGGGATGGTGATCATGCGCATCCAGCGGCCAAGAATGCGCAGCTGGTTTACCGCGTTGAAGGACTGCGAGCCGCCACACACCTGCATCACTGCCAGCGTCTTGCCCTGGGTTGGGCGCACGGCGCCGAGTGATAACGGAATCCAGTCGATCTGCGCCTTCATGATGCCGGTCATGGCGCCATGCCGTTCCGGCGAGCACCAGACCATGCCTTCGCTCCAGCTGACCAGATCACGCAGTTCCTTCACCTTGGGATGGCTGACATCGTCGCCGTCCGGCAGCGGCAATCCCTGCGGATCGAAGATGCGGGTTTCACATCCCATCTTTTCCAGCAGGCGGGCGCACTCCTGCACCACCAGTCGGCTGAAGGATCGCGCCCGCAGGGAGCCGTACAGCAGAACAATACGCGGCTGGTGGCTGGCGCGTTCGGCGGGCTCAAGACGCTGCTGGTCTGGCGCACGGAAATGCGCTTCATCCAATGCGGGAAAATCACTCACCTGACTGCTCCGGGAACCAGTGACGGGTGCGGTTGGCGATGGCCACCAGCGACAGCATCACCGGCACTTCCACCAGCACACCCACTACGGTGGCGAGTGCGGCGCCGGAGTTCAGCCCGAACAGCGAGATGGCAACCGCCACCGCCAGTTCAAAAAAGTTCGAGGTGCCGATCAGGCACGCTGGCGCGGCAATGCGATACGGCAGCTTCATCACCTTGGCGGCGGCGTAGGCAATGGCAAAGATGCCGTAGGTCTGGATCAATAGCGGAATCGCAATCAGCAGGATCACAAACGGCTTTTCAATAATAGTGCCGGCCTGAAAGCCGAACAGCAGCACCACGGTGAGCAACAGGCCGATCACCGAACCGGGCTTTACCCGCTGAATGAACGTCTGCAGCTCGCTGTCGCCACCTCTTGCCATCACCTGATGGCGAACCAGAGCACCTGCCAGCAGAGGCAGCAGCACATACAGTACCACCGATAGCAGCAGGGTTTCCCAAGGCACGATAATGTCGCTGATACCGAGCAGCACCGCCGCAATCGGCGCGAACGCGAAAATCATGATGATGTCGTTCACCGACACCTGCACCAGGGTGTAGTTCGGATCGCCCTTGGTCAGTTGCGACCAGACAAATACCATCGCCGTGCACGGTGCCACGCCAAGCAGAATCATGCCGGCAATGTATTCACCGGCGCTTTGCGGATCGACCAGATCGGCAAACAGCACGCGGAAAAATACATAGCCGAGCAACGCCATGGTGAACGGCTTGATCAGCCAGTTGATCACCAGCGTCAGCCAGATGCCCTGCGGCTGTTTGCGGATTTCCTTGATGGCGTGGAAATCCACCTGCACCATCATCGGGAAGATCATCGCCCAGATCAGTACCGCCACCACCAGATTAACGTGGGCATATTCGATGCCGGCAATCACCGCGAACACATCAGGCAACAACAGGCCGAGGCCTACGCCGGCAGCGATGCACAGACCTACCCAGACCGTCAGGTAACGTTCAAACAATCCCATTTCAGATTAGCTCCGTTTCACTGCAGGAGCGGCCGATCGGCCGCGAATAATTTTCCCGGATCAAGCGAGATCGCCGTCGGTCGACGGCTCCTACGGGCGGGTGTGGCGGCGCTGGATATCGCCAAGCGCGGCAGCAAGTTCCGCCGGCTTCATCTGTTCCAGCGGCAGTGCCAGCAAGGCATCGATGCGTTCTTTCATTTCGTTGAAAGTGCGCTCGAAGGCACGCTTGATGATTTCCTCGTCGCCTTGCACATGGGCCGGGTCGGCCACGCCCCAGTGCGCGCGCAACGTGCCGCCCATCCACACCGGGCAGGTTTCACCGGCGGCGGCATCGCACACGGTAATGGCCAGATGAATATCGTCATCGGCCAGCTCATCCCAGGATTTCGAGCGTGGCTCGCCGGCCGGCACATCGTGCCGGGCCAGCACCGCCAGCGCGCCGGGATTGACGCTGCCGGTGGGAAAGCTGCCGGCGCTAAAAGCCACCAGCTTGCCTTTGCCCAGATGATTGGCCAGTGACTCGGCAATGATCGAGCGGCAGGAATTTCCGGTGCACAGAAAAAGAACCCGAATTGGCAGTTCCATCAGATCACTCCTTGTTTCAGCAACAGCCGGATCGCTGATCCGGCTTCAGGGAAAACTGTTTGCGCGCCGGTGCCTGCAACGCATCGATGACGTCCTTTGCCCACACCGGCAAACCTTCATGCAGGCGGTAGTACGCCCACTGGGCATCCTTGCGCACCGCCAGCAAGCCGTACTCGCGCAGTTGCGACAGATGCCTGGACACAGTGGGCTGCGGCTGCGCGAGCGTGTCCACCAGATCACAGACACACAGCTCACCATGCTGACGCACCTGCATGACAATTTTCAGGCGGGTTTCATCGCTGAGGCATTTGCATAACTGCAGTGGCGTCATGGCCCCTCCATTACATTCGGGAATCCGAATATACATGCTGGTAAAAAAGCCGCGCCGAAACGCGGCTCGTTTTTACTTGTGCGCTTATTTCTTCCGGGTCACGTCGGCCTGACGCGCCACTTCGTCCACGGAAATATGGCGAACGTCCTTGCCCTTGACCAGATAGATCAACTGCTCGGCAATGTTCTTGGCGTGATCGCCGATCCGCTCCAGTGCCCGCAGCGACCAGATGATGTTCAGCACACTGGAGATCGAGCGCGGATCTTCCATCATAAAGGTCACCAGCGCGCGCATCGCCGAGCGGTACTCAAGATCCACTTCGTTATCTTCTGCGGCCACATCCACAGCCTTCTGGACATCAAAGCGGGCAAACGCATCAAGCGCATCGCCAAGCATGGTGCGGACGTGATTGCCGATATGGCGCACTTCCACATAACCGCGCGGTGACTCGCCCTGCTCGGCCAGCTCCAGTGACATCTTCGCCACCTTGGCCGCTTCGTCACCAATACGCTCCAGATCGGATACGCACTTGGTCACGGAAATGATCATGCGCAGATCCGATGCTGCCGGCTGACGCAGGGCCAGCACCCGGGCGCATTCGCCGTCGATCAGCTTTTCCAGCGCGTCAACCTTGTCTTCGTTTTCCAGCACGCGCTCGGCAATTTCCGAGTCGCCCTGCAGCAGGGATTGCAGGGCATCAATAACCTGCTTCTCGACCATGCCGCCCATCTCCATCAGATGCGAACGGATGGACTCCATTTCTTCATTGAACTGGGTGGAGCTATGCTGACCAAAATGCGAGCGATCCATAAAACTCTCCTGTCAGGATCAGCCGAACCGGCCGGTGATGTAGGCTTCCGTGAGCGCATGCTCCGGCGCGGTAAAGACGGTGTTGGTGTCGTTCACTTCAATCAGCCGGCCAAGATGGAAATAGGCGGTGCGATGGGACACCCGCGCGGCCTGCTGCATGGAGTGAGTGACGATAGCAATGGTGTACTGACTGGACAGCTCGTCGATCAGCTGTTCGATTCTGGCGGTGGCAATCGGGTCCAGCGCCGAACAGGGCTCGTCCATCAATACCACTTCCGGGCTGACGGCAATGGAGCGGGCAATACACAGGCGCTGCTGCTGGCCACCGGACAGCCCGGTGCCGGGCTGATCCAGGCGATCTTTCACTTCGTCCCACAGGCCGGCCTTGCGCAGGCTGTTCTCAACGATCTCATCGAGCTCGAATTTCTTGTTGGCCAAACCATGCAGGCGCGGGCCGTAGGCGACGTTCTCATAAATCGATTTCGGGAACGGGTTCGGCTTCTGGAACACCATGCCAACCCGGGCCCGCAGTTCTACCACATCGAGCTTCGGGTCGTAGATGTTGTCCTGCTCGAGCATGAACGAACCTTTCACCTTGCAGATGTCGATGGTGTCATTCATCCGGTTCATGCAACGCAGAAAGGTGGACTTGCCGCAACCGGAAGGGCCGATCAGGGCAATCACCTGATTCTTGCCGATATCCAGGCTAACGTCATAGATGGCCTGAGAGTCACCGTAGAACACGTTTACGTTGCGCATGCTCATCTTCGGGTCGTCGCACAGCGGCTTGCCGATGGTCTGTTCCGGATAAGGGATCTTCTGGTTCATTGTTTCGGGTTCCTGTGCCAGGCGCGCTGCCGGAGTCGTCCGGGCAGTATCAGTCAAGTTCTGGGCCGTTTCCATCTGTGCTTCCTCCGGATTACCAGCGGCGCTCAAGGCGCTTGCGCAGCAGTACCGCCAGGGTGTTCATGCTGATCAGAAATGCCAACAGCACCATGATGGCCGCCGAGGTCAGGGCCACAAACGAGGCTTCCGGGCTGTCGGCCCACAGATAAATCTGCACCGGCAGCACGGTGGCGGCGTCCAGCGGGCCACCGGGAATATCGACGATGAACGCCACCATGCCGATCATCAGCAGCGGCGCGGTCTCACCCAGTGCCTGGGCCATACCGATGATGGCGCCGGTGAGCATGCCCGGCATCGCCAGCGGCAGCACATGGTGCATCACCATCTGCATGCGCGAGGCGCCCATGCCCAGCGCGGCTTCACGAATGCTCGGCGGCACGGATTTGATCGCGGCGCGGGCGGAAATGATGATGGTCGGCAAGGTCATCAGGGTCAGCACCAGACCACCGACCAGCGGCACCGAGCGCGGCAGGCCGAACAGGTTGATAAAGATGGCGAGGCCGAGCAGACCAAAAATAATGGATGGCACGGCGGCGAGGTTGTTGATGTTCACCTCGATAAAATCGGTGTAACGATTCTTCGGTGCGAACTCTTCCAGATAGACCGCCGCCGCCACGCCGATCGGGAACGCCAGCACCAGCGTGACCAGCATGGTAAAGAACGAGCCGGTCACCGCCGCCCAGACACCGGCCTGCTCCGGTTCGCGGGAGTCGCCTTTGGTAAAGAAGGATGCATTCCACTGGATGTCGGTGTGGCCATCGCGCTCCAGCGCTTCCACCCACGGACGAGCCACTTCCACCAGACGGGTATCAGGACGGTCTTCGGCATCAGCCTTGATAAACATATCGACATCATCGTCCGCGAGAATCCACTGGGTCTGAATGGTGCCGAGCAGATCCGGATTTTCCTGCAGCTGATCCCGCAGCAGGAATCCGGCACCGGAAGACGCCAACTGATAAAGGGCGCGGCGCTCAAGCCGACCTTCCACCTCCGGAAAGCGCTCACGCAATGCCGCCTTGATCAGAGCATCATAGTCCGCATAGTTGATCTGCTCTGCATCACTCGGGTCGTCAATGCCAAGTTCGGCCGCATCCCAGTGAATATCCAGCTGGATATAGGTTTCGACAAATGCCGAGGTGCCCTTGCTGATGATGTCGGTGAACAGCACCACTACGGCAAGCAGGCCAAATGCCACCGCGGAAATACCAAAGGCGCGGAAACGCTTTTCCGAACGGTAGCGGGCCTTCAGTGATTTGCGAACTTGCTCGGTTGTCTTACTCATACTGTTCCCGATATTTTCTGACAATTTTCAGGGCGATGACGTTAAGCGCCAGGGTGACGACAAACAGCATCAGACCAAGAGCAAACGCCGCCAGCGTCTTGGCGGAATCGAATTCCTGATCGCCGACCAGCAGGGTGACGATCTGTACGGTAATGGTGGTCACCGCTTCCAATGGGTTAGCGGTGAGGTTGGCGGCCAGACCTGCGGCCATCACCACAATCATGGTTTCGCCGATGGCGCGTGACACCGCCAGCAGAATGCCGCCCATAATCCCCGGCAGTGCCGCCGGAATAACCACCCGCTTGATGGTTTCGCTTTGCGTGGCACCGAGTGCCAGCGAACCGTCTCGCATGGCGCGCGGCACGGCGGTGATCACGTCATCCGCCAGCGAGGAAATAAACGGGATGATCATGATGCCCATCACCAGACCGGCCGCCAGCGCGCTCTCGGAGGCAACAGTCAGGCCCATGCTTTCACCGAAACCACGAATCGCCGGTGCTACGGTCAAGGCAGCAAAGAAGCCGTACACCACAGTCGGCACACCGGCGAGAATTTCCAGAATCGGCTTGGCCCAGGCGCGGACATTCTTGTGCGCATACTCGGCCAGATAAATCGCCGACATCAGCCCGACCGGCACCGCCACGCACATGGCAATAAAGGAAATCAGCAAGGTGCCGGCAAACAGCGGCACCGCACCGAATGCGCCGGTGGCGCCAACCTGATCAGGACGCAGGGCGATCTGCGGACTCCACTGCAGGCCAAACAGAAACTCCACCGGCGAGACTTTCTGGAAAAAGCGAATCGATTCGAACAATACCGACAGGACAATACCGAGGGTGGTGAGGATGGCCACCGTGGCGCTGGCCATCAACAGCCACTTCATTACCGATTCAACCTGCTGGCGGGCGCGCAGGCGAGGCTGCACTCGCGACCAGCCCCAGGCGCCACCGATTACGGCGATGCTGATAAAGGCGATATTCAGCATCAGCTGATTCTTTGCCTGCATGGCATTGAGCTGTTCGGCCGCGGCGGCAACCTCGGCCGGGACAAACGCCGGATTCAATGCGCCACCGGCAACATTACGGATCTGGTTCAGAAGCAGGTCATGGTCGACCTGACTTTGCGGCTGGATGGAGGACGGCAGCGATGCCATCAGGTTGGTGCGAATTACCGCATCATCAATCATCAGCCAGAAGGCCAGCAGCGCCAGTGCCGGCAGTACACACCAGACAGCCGCCAGCGATGCGTAGTAACCGGGCAACGAATGCAAGTGTCGAACACCGCCCAGCGGCGCCGACACCGCATAGGAGCGACGCCAGCCGAAAAAGTAGAAGACTGCCGCGAGGGCAATCAACAGCAGCACCAGATTACCTGCCTGCATGAACCTTTCTCCGAATCTCTCAGCGCAGAGTGCCGGCGGACACCCTCTGCTGAAAAATCTGTCTGCCTTTGGCGCAGCAAACCCGGCCGTGGCCGGGTCCGCATTCTAACCACACCGGCGAGCGGATGCCCGCCCGGTGCTGATACTGTCTTACAGAGCGCTACCGTCCAGCAGGGTCAACGCCTTGACCGACTGGGCCACTGCCTGACGATCTTTCTTCGGCATCGGAATCAGACCCTTGTCGGCCAGGTAGCCTTCGTCACCCCAGGCCTTCTCGGAAGCGAACTCGGCCAGGTACTCGGTGATGCCCGGAATCACACCGATGTGTGCTTTCTTGGCATACACGTACATGGAGCGGGATACCGGGTAGTCACCAGACGCGATGTTCTCGAAGGTCGGTTCTACGCCGTCGATGATCGAGCCCTGCACCTTGCCACGGTTCTGGTCGAGGAAGCTGTAACCGAAGATGCCCAGTGCTTTCGGGTTGGCATCCAGCTTCTGCACGATCAGGTTGTCGTTCTCGCCAGCTTCGATGTAGTGGCCGTCTTCACGGATGCCACGGCATACGGCTTCGAACTGCTTCTTGTCGGCGTCTTTCATGGCCTTGATCATCGGGATCTTGGCGCAACCACCTTCCATTGCCAGCTCGTTGAAGGCGTCACGGGTACCGGAGGTCGGCGGCGGGCCGAGCACTTCGATCTTGTCCGCCGGCAGGGCCGGGTTGACGTCTTTCCAGGTCTTGTTCGGGTTCGGGATCAGCGCGGTGCCGGCAGCATTCGGTACATCCTTGGCCAGCGCCAGGAAGATGTCCTTCAGGGTCAGCTGGTAAGCCGCGCCCTTGGCGGAGTTCGCCACGACGATGCCATCGAAGCCGATCTTCATCTCGATGATGCCCTTCACGCCGTTGGCCTGGCAGGTATCGAACTCGGACTTCTTCATGCGACGCGAAGCGCCGGTCATGTCGGCGTGCTCGGTGCCCACGCCAGCGCAGAACAGCTTCATGCCGCCGCCGGTACCAGTGGACTCAACCTTCGGGGTGGCAAACTTGCCGCCCTTGCCGAAGCGCTCGGCCACGGTGGTGGAGAACGGGTAAACAGTGGAAGAACCAACGATGGAAATGGTGTCGCGGGATGCTGCAACGGCCGGGGCACTGGTGATGGCCAGTACGGTTGCCAGGCCGGCAAGAGTGGCTTTCAGTTTCATGGGATCTAGCCTCCAATGGAAAAATCGTGCCGGTAACCGGCGTCTGCTTGTTGAGCAGGAGCGAGTCTAGGAGGTGAATATGACAACCCGGTGACACGAAATCCATTTTTCCCTGTGCCCTTGCCTTCCAGCTTCCTCGCAGCAGCCGTCGACCGACGGCGAAGACCATTCGCGGCCGATCGGCCGCTCTGCACCCCTCCGGCACCCTTGTAATCATTTTGTCGTAATTGATGCGCTAATCTTCTCGCCTGTCGAAATCTGTCCCGCCCCGCCCGGACAGGGACTGCGCCTCTTTCAGGATGATCCCGCGGAGCACGACCCACCGGAGTCGTACCCATGCCTGCGCTTTCCATCAAACACCAGCTGCGCCTGCTGATTGTGCTGGCCATCGCCCTGCTCACGGCGATCTGGGCGGTGAACCGTCACTATCAGGAACAGGTGATTCAGGGCCACGAGACCCGCGCACAGTTGGCCGCTCTGGAGCTGGGGCTGACGGCCCTGCGCGGTGAGGAGCGGGACTTTATCGCCGACAAGGACGAGCGCCACGTCACCCTGTTCAGCTCCCTGTTCTCCAGCTATCTGACCGACATTGCCGCGCTGCGCTCGCAGATGCAGGCCATGGGTCTGGACGATGCCATGCTGGCCGGGCTGGAACCGGCGATGCAGGCTTACCGCGACAGCTTCGAAACGCTGGTGGCCAAACAGCGCGATATCGGCCTCGATCATGAAAGCGGCCTGTACGGTGCCCTGCGCCAGGCGGCCCACGATATCGAGGAAGTGGTCAGGGACAAGCCGGCCCTGTATGCCTCCCTGCTGCTGATTCGCCGCCACGAGAAGGACTTCATGCTGCGCCGCAGTGATGCCTATTACACCCGCTTTATGACCACCCTGTCGGACCTGCGCGGTCAGCTGATTTTCAGCGATCTCGATTTCGAAACACTGGCGAAGGTGCAGTCCTCGCTGCGTGCCTATGTCCAGGCCTTCGATACCCTGAGCCAGCAGGAGCGCGATATCGGCCTGAAACAGAATCAGGGGCTGCATGGCGTGATGGGGGAAAAGATTGCCGAGGCGGAGGCCCTGTTTGCCGGCCTGCGGGACCAGCTGCAGACCAGGCTGGATGAACATATCCGTCAGTCTGTGCTGGTCTCGACTGTGATCGTGCTGTCGGTGATGGCGGCGCTGACTCTGATCCTGATGTTGCTGGCGCGGGATCTGGTGCGGCGGCTGCAGCGGGCGGTGGACAGCGCTGCCGCGCTCGGCGCCGGTCACTGGGAACAGGCCATCGAGACCGGCCGCCAGGACGAGCTCGGCACCCTGCTCAGCGCACTGGAAACCATGCGCCGGGAATTGATCACCAAGACCGCGAAGATTGAAGCCGACGGCCGGTTGAAGAACCGTCAGGCCGAGCTTGGCACCGTCCTGCAGGGGGTCAAGGAAGTCGACGCCCTGAGCGAGGATGTGATCCGCTACCTGACCCCGACCCTGCAATGTCAGGTTGGCACCCTGTATGTACTGGATGGCGAGCAGCTGAGATTTGCCGCCGGCTACGGGGTGGAATCCGCCGCCATCCGCCAGCGCCGTTTCGAGATCGGCGAAGGGCTGATCGGCCAGTGCGCCCACAATCGCACGCTGATGCGGGTGCGTCATGTGCCGGCGGATTACCTGTCGATTATGTCCGGCACCGGTGGCAGCACGCCCGGCACCCTGCTGATTGCGCCGCTGATCTGGAATGATCAGCTGTTCGGCGCGGTGGAGCTGGGCAGCCTCGGCGAGCCGGACCGGGACGCCGAAGATCTGCTGGCGCTAATGAGCGAAGCCATCGCCATTGCCCTGAATGCGGCACTGGTCCGGGTGAAGATGGCGCAGGTGCTGAAGGAAGCCTGGGAAAAGACCGAGCTGCTGGAAAAGCAGAAACAGGAAACCGAGGCGGCCCGACAGATTCTCGAACAACAGGCCGCCCAGCTGCAGGCCTCGGAAGAAGAGCTGCGGGTGCAGCAGGAAGAGTTGCAGGCCCAGCAGGAGGAGCTGCGTGTGACCAACGAGGAACTGGAAGCACAAACCCGGCTGCTGACGGAACGTACCCGCCAGCTGGAACAGCAGCAGAGCCGGAAAAGCGCCTGATTATTGTTCAAAAACGGCCCGACAACGGCTGACCTGCCGGCACCGCCCTTCTATACTGCGCCCTTGTTTTGGCGGCCGCGCGCCGCGCCTTCGAGGGACACGCAGGTGGATATAGCACACCGGATACTGCACCGGCTGGATCGCTTCAGCCTTGCCTTCGGCCACGGCGTGGCCTGGCTGGCGCTGGCGCTGGTGCTGCTTACCAGCCTGATCGTGCTGCTGCGTTATGCCTTCGGTATCGGCAGTATCGCCCTGCAGGAAGCCCAGCTTTATGTTCATGCCAGCCTGTTTATGCTCGGCATCGCCTACACCCTGCGCTGTGATGAGCATGTCCGGGTCGACATCTTCTACCGCCGCTTCAATCATCGCGGCCGCGCCTGGGTGGATCTGCTTGGCACCCTGCTGTTGCTGTTACCGCTGTGCGTGCTGATCCTGATCACCTGCTTTGATTACGTGGTGGTCAGCTGGCAGCGCCAGGAAGGTTCCGCCGATGCCGGCGGCCTGCCATTTGTTTATGTGCTGAAAACCCTGCTGCTGGTCATGCCGGTATTGCTGACGGTGCAAGCACTGGCGGAAACATTGCGCGCGCTGCTAAAGCTGCGCTATCCGCAGGAGCCGGATGCCGACAAGCCGGCCGGGGAGGGTTCGGCATGGAACTGATCCCGCTGCTGATGTTTGCGGTGGTCTGCGCCGCGCTGATGGCCGGTTACCCGGTGGCCTTTACCCTCGGTGGCGTGGCACTGATCTTCGCCCTGATCGGCATGGCCACCGGCACCTTTGATGGCAATGACCTGACCTTTATTCCGAACCGGCTGTTCGGCATTGTCGGCAACACCACGTTGATCGCCGTGCCACTGTTCGTGTTTATGGGCGTGATGCTGGAGAAATCGAAAGTCGCCGAGCATCTGCTCACCAGCATGGCGCGGCTGATGGGCCCGCTGCCCGGCGGCCTCGGCATTGCCATTATCATCGTCGGCGCCCTGCTTGCCGCCAGCACCGGGATTGTCGGCGCCACCGTGGTGACCATGGGCCTGCTGGCGCTGCCGAGCATGCTCAAGCTTGGCTACAAACCGGAACTGGCCAGCGGCCTGATCTGCGCCACCGGCACCCTGGGACAGATTATTCCGCCGTCGATTGCGCTGGTGCTGCTCGGCGATGTGCTGTCGTCGTCCTATCAACAGGCGCAGCTGAAAATGGGACTGTGGTCGACCACCACCATTTCTGTGGGTGATCTGTTTGTCGGCGCACTGGTTCCCGGCCTGGTGCTGGTGGGACTTTATATTCTCTACATGTTCTCCCACGCCTTGATCCGGCCGCAGCATGCGCCGGCGGTGGATCGCGCCGCACTGGGTCAAGAACAGGGCCCGCTGCTGGCACAGGTGATTACCGGCTTGCTGCCGCCGCTGGCGCTGATTTTTCTGGTGCTCGGTTCGATTCTGACCGGCACGGCGACACCGACGGAAGCGGCCGGTGTCGGCGCCTTCGGTGCCACCGTACTGGCCGTCATCAAGCGCCAGCTCAACCTTGCCACATTGCAGGAAGTGATGCGTGCCACCGTGCGGGTCACTGGCATGGTGTTCATGATCCTGATCGGTGCATCGATCTTCTCGCTGGTGTTTCGCGGCTTCGGTGGTGATGACGCCGTGCACCAGCTGTTCGAGCACATTCCCGGCGGTGTGTTCGGTGCCACCCTGATGGTGATGGCGCTGATCTTCCTGCTCGGCTTCATTCTTGATTTCATCGAGATCACCTTTGTGGTGGTGCCGATTGTCGCACCGGTGTTGCTGGCCATGGGCGTCGACCCGATCTGGCTTGGCGTGATGATTGCAGTAAACCTGCAGACCTCGTTTCTGACACCACCGTTCGGATTTGCCCTGTTCTACCTGCGCGGGGTGGCGCCGGAACAGGTCTCGACGATGCAGATCTACCGGGGTGTGATACCTTTCATCCTGATTCAGCTGCTGATGCTTGGCGTGCTGGCACTTTGGCCGGCACTGGCCACCTGGTTGCCGGCACAGGTCTACGGGCAGTAGTCAGGGCTCCGACAATAAATAGAGGCAAAACACCATGATTGACGACGATCAGGACCCGCTGCCGGCCGGAGAGCTGGCGCTGCAGACCATCGCCATGCCGGCGGATGCCAATTTCAACGGTGATATTTTCGGCGGCTGGCTGGTATCGCAGATGGATCTCGCCGGCGCTGTTACCGCACGCAAGACCGCGCGCGGCCGGGTCGCCACGGTGGCCATCGACAGCATGGCATTTTTGCGACCGGTGCCGATCGGTTCGGTGGTGAGTTGCCACACCCAGTTGGTCGAGGTGGGACGCAGTTCGATGAAAATCAATGTCGAAGTGTGGATAACGGATCATAATGATCACCGCGCCAAAGTCACCGAAGGCCAGTTCACCTTCGTTGCCATTGACGAAACCGGCCGCACCCGGCCGGTACCGAAGGACGTTTGCGCATGAAACGGTTTATCGCTGCCCTGTTGATGCTGATCACCTTGCCGCTGCAAGCGGACACGGTGATTCGCCACCTGCGCGGCGAAGTGCCGGATGACACTCGCAACAGCTATTTTCTTGCCATGCTGCAGCTGGCGCTGGAGAAAACCGCCGATCAGGGTGAGTGGCAGCTGCAGCCAGCTGCGGAAGCCATGCCGCAAAGCCGGGCGCTGCAAAAACTCAGCGAGGCTGATGGCATTGATGTGGTCTGGAGTATGACCACCATCGAGCGGGAAAAGCAGAATCGGCCGATTCGCATTCCGCTGCTGAAAGGGTTGATGGGATATCGCCTGCTGATTATTCGCGCCGAAGACCAGTCCTGGTTCCGTCGCGTGCAAACCATTGACCAACTTCGCGAACTGCGCGCCGGGCAGGGCCACGACTGGCCGGACACCCGGATACTTCGCGCCAACGGTCTGGCGGTGGAAGCCACCGTCGATTACGACAGCCTGTTCCGCATGCTGCAGCTGGGCCGGTTTGATTATCTGCCGCGCGCCATCAATGAGCCGTGGGCAGAACTGGCGCTGCGCCCCGACCGCGGTCTCGCCGTCGAGAAAGGCTTGATGCTGCACTATCCGACTGCCGAGTACTTCTTCGTAAATCGCGATAACGTGGCTCTGGCCGAACGGATTGAACGCGGTTTGCGTCGCGCTCTGGCCGATGGCAGTTTTGACAGGCTGTTCCGCGAGCATCCGGTCAATGCCAGCGCCTTTAGCAAGGCCGATATTCTCAAGCGCCGCATTATCCATCTGGATAATCCGTTGTTGCCGCCGGAAACACCGTTTGACCAGGAAGAACTGTGGTGGGCGCCACTTCGCCCTAATTCCTGAACTTCGCAGGAGCCATCGGTCGACGGCTCCTGCGGGGTGGTTAGTCCGCGTAGCCGGGGTTATGCCGATCCAGTTTGCGTAGCAGTCCCGGCCAGGCCAGTGCGCCGCCCAATCCTTTGGTCACCTGCTCAGCCTGTTGCTGGATGCCGGCAACAATCTTCGGGTTCACCTGAATCAGTTCCCGCGACCCGGCCAGCGCCCGCACCTGGATCATGCAACTGGCTTCAAAAAGATACATATAAAGGAATGCATCGGCGATGCTGTTGCCGACGGTCAGCAGGCCGTGATTGCGCAACATCAGAAAATTGTTACTGCCGAGGTCGGCCACCAGTCGCGGTTTTTCCTCCTCATTCAGCGCCACCCCTTCGTAGTGGTGATAGCCCAATGACGCCAACACAAACAAGGACTGCTGCGAGATTGGCAACACGCCTTCGCGCTGCGCCGATACCGCCACGCCATTGATCGAGTGAGTGTGCATCACACACTGGGCGTTATCGCGGGCCGCATGCACGGCGCTGTGAATGGTGAAGCCGGCAGGATTGACCGGATAGGGTGAGTCCATCACCTTGTCACCGTTCAGGTCCACCTTGACCAGACTCGATGCCGTGATTTCCTCGAACATCATGCCGTACGGGTTAATCAGAAAATGATGCTCCGGCCCGGGGATGCGCGCCGAGATATGGGTGAACACCAGATCGTCCCAGCCATACATGGCGACCAGCCGGTAGGCGGCGGCAAGGTCCACCCGCAATGCCCATTCCTGATCGGTTACTTTACCCTTCAGTGAATTGGTCATGGCGATGACCTCCTGTCCGGTTATCTGTTTTTCTGGCTCCGCGCTCTCAGAGTCTCGGTGCGTAGCCGGGTTTCGTCAATAAATGCCTGGCTGCCGATAAAGGAGGCAATCGAGCCGCTGCGAAACTGGTCCGAGGCTTCACGGGCGGTGCGTTCGCGTTTTTTCAGCCACTGTCGCTGCTCCTGCTCGAAGTCCTGTCGCGCCTCGCCACTCAGTCCGGCATGCTGCTGCAGATACAGCTGATATAACTTGGCGTCATAAAGCACGGCCAGATTGGCGGCGACCCGATTGATATGCTTTTGCTGATTCAGGGTCTGCAGCAGGTTCTCCAGCTCCGCAATGGGTTCATCGAGATCCGGCTGCCACGCCGCCAATGGATCTTTCGGCCGCTTCGGTTCATCAGTGCAGCCCGCCAATGCAAACGACAGCACCACCAGCAACAACCATTTCATCAGCCATCTCCCGCCAGCGCGTTACGGGCATTCATGTAAGGCAGCTCGGCAACATTGGCGTAATTACGCACACCCTTCTCAAAGCTGCGAAACGACTCGTAAACCCGGCCGGCAAACTCGTTGCCCGCCACCAGCTCTTCCAGCACCGCATCACTTTCCACTTTCAGGCGCTTCAACACATCGTCCGGCAGGCGCCGCAATTGCACCTTGTGCTGCTGCTGCAACTCAATCAGCGCGGCGTTGTTGCGTGCGGTGTATTCGTCGAGCATATCCTGATTCGCCCACATGGCGGCAGCGCGGATGATAGTCTGCAAATCCTCCGGCAGCTCATCCCACTTTGTTTTGTTGATGATCAGCTCCAGCGTCGGGCCTGGCTCGTGCCAACCGGGGTAGTAATAGAATCTGGCAATACGATGAAAGCCGAAGGTCAGATCGTTATAAGGACCAACCCATTCGGCGGCATCAATGACGCCACTTTCAAGAGCAGTGAAAAGTTCGCCACCGGGCAATTGTACCGGCACAGCACCGGCACGCTTGATGACTTCGCCGCCGAGACCAGGCATGCGAATTTTCAGGCCAGCAAGATCGGCCACGGAATTGATTTCCTTGTTGTACCAGCCCGGCATCTGGGTGCCAGTGTTGCCGGCGGCAAACGGCTTCAGGTTAAAGCCGGCGTAGAGCTCATCCCACAACTGCTGGCCGCCGCCGTGATGCAACCAGCCATTCATTTCCTGTGCGGTCAGACCAAACGGTACTGAGGTAAAGAACGGGGCGGCCGGATGCTTGCCCTTCCAGTAGTAGGCGGCGCCATGACCCATTTCGGCACTGCCCTGGGAGACCGCATCAAACACTTCAAATGGCGGCACCAGTTCGTTGGCACCGAACACCTTGATCTCCATGCGGCCGTTCGACATGGTCTTCACCATCTCGGCGAAACGCTCCGGGCTGGTACCGAGGCCGGGATAGTTTTTCGGCCAGGTGGTGACCAGTTTCCAGCGGTAGCGTTTGCTGTTTTCG
Source organism: Alcanivoracaceae bacterium (assembly GCA_041592575.1). Classification (GTDB taxonomy): domain Bacteria; phylum Pseudomonadota; class Gammaproteobacteria; order Pseudomonadales; family Alcanivoracaceae; genus PGZG01. The sequence goes on along the minus strand of JBFHPX010000004.1, from coordinate 8,998 downwards.
CTGCCCTCCGGGCCACAATCGGTTTGTCCGCAGCCGGCAACCGCGGCAGCTGCCGCTCCCAGACCAAGCGTGGAAAGAAACTTGCGACGATCCATTCACCAACCCCTTTTTGTTTTTCCGGCAGCAGCCGACCGGCCGCGAAGCCTCTCGCCGTCGATCAACCGCTCCTACACAGCCTCAAGTCTGGCGTACTGACTGACCAGCCACTTGCTGCCACCACGATCAAAGTTGATCTGCAGGCGCGCATTCGGCCCCTGCCCCTCAAAGTGGATGATGGTGCCCTCACCAAACTTCGGATGCAAAACCCGCATGCCAAGACTGTAGCCTTCGGCGCTGGTCTTGCCCGGGCTGGCCGAAGAAGCCGCCACCGGCCGGCTGAAGTTGCCGCGGGCGCGTATTTCTTCCACCAGCGCCGGCGGGATCTCGCGCAAGAACCGTGACGGCGCATTGTAGGTTTCGCTGCCGTAGAGCCGGCGTGATTCCGCCCAGGTCAGATACAGTTCACGCATGGCGCGGGTAATGCCGACATAGCAGAGCCGGCGCTCCTCTTCCATCCGGCCCGGTTCATCCGCCGACATCTGATGCGGGAACAACCCCTCTTCCATGCCGGCAACAAATACCACCGGGAATTCCAGGCCCTTGGCCGAGTGCAGGGTCATCATCTGCACCGCATCTTCATATTCACCGGCCTGACCTTCGCCGGCCTCCAGCGCGGCATGATCCAGAAATGCGGTCAGCACGGAAACACCTTCCGGTATTTCGTCGTCATCAAACTCACCGGTGGCGCTGACCAGCTCGCGCAGGTTTTCCTCGCGCTGCTGACCCTTCTCGCCCTTTTCGTTGCGATGGAACTCCAGCAGGCCGGAGGCATTGATGACATGCTCGGTTTGCTCACGCAGCGACAGGCCGCGGGTGTCATCTTCCAGACGGTTGACGATATCGAGGAACAGACCAAGGGTGGTGGCGGCACGGCCGGGCAACTGGCCGCTGCTGATCAGGTCGCTGGCAGCGCGCCACAGTGAAGTGCCAGCATCGCGGGCACGATCGCGCACCAGTTCAACGGTCTTGGCGCCGATGCCACGGGTCGGGGTGTTGACCACCCGCTCGAAGGCGGCGTCAGCATCGCGGCTGCTGATCAGGCGCAGGTAGGCCAGCGCATTCTTGATTTCGGCACGCTCGAAGAAGCGCTGGCCGCCATAGATGCGATAGGCAATACCGGCCTGCAGAAAAGCTTCTTCCAGTACCCGCGACTGGGCGTTGGAGCGGTATAACACCGCGCATTCGCTGCGGTTCTGGCCCTGGCCGATCAGGCTCTGGATGCGGCCGGCGATAAAGCGGGCCTCATCCACCTCATTGAAGCCGGCGTATAGCCGGATCGGATCGCCATCACCGATCTCGGTCCACAGTTCCTTGCCGAGCCGGTCGCTGTTGTGATCAATCACCGCATTGGCAGCCTGCAAGATGGTGCCGGTGGAGCGGTAGTTCTGCTCCAGCCGCACCGTGCGCAGGCCGGGGAAGTCCTGACCGAGGCGGCGGATGTTCTCGATCTTGGCGCCACGCCAGCCGTAGATCGACTGGTCATCGTCACCGACGATGGTGATCCCGGCACCGCCGCCGGACAGCAGCCTCAGCCAGGCGTACTGGATGGCGTTGGTGTCCTGAAACTCGTCCACCAGAATATGCCGGAAACGTCGCTGATAATGGCCCCTTAAGTCGTCATTGTCGCGGATCAACTCAAGTGCGCGCAGCAGCAATTCGTTGAAATCGACCAACCCGGCGCGCTCGCAGGCCTCCTCATAGGCGAGGTAAAGCTTTTGCATGGTCTTCAGAAACAGGTCGCCATGATGCTCGATGTGAGCGGCACGCAAACCTTCGTCTTTCTGGCCGTTGATGAACCACTGAGCCTGCCGCGGCGGCCAGCGCTGTTCGTCCAGACCCAGTTCTTTCATGGTCCGCCGGACCAGCCGCAGCTGATCTTCACTATCAAGAATTTCAAAGGATTCCGGCAGTTTCGCTTCCTGCCAGTGGGCCCGCAGCAGGCGGTGGGCAATACCGTGAAAGGTGCCGACCCACATGCCGGTGGCCGGCATTTTCAGCAGCTGTTCGATCCGGCCACGCATCTCGTGGGCCGCCTTGTTGGTGAAAGTAACCGCCAACAAACCGAACGGGGTGACCTGTTCGGTGGCCACCAGAAAGGCAATCCGGTGGACCAGTACCCGGGTTTTCCCGGAGCCGGCACCCGCCAGCACCAGCAGGGCACGGTCATCCGCCGCCACGGCGTCGCGCTGGGCCGCATTTAAACCGTCGAGAAGATCGCTGATGTCATCCATAGGGGCGGCATTCTACCCGAACCGGCCGGGCCGGGGAGCGGCTTTGAAAAATCCTGTTCCACTGACGGCAAAAACCGCCGTGTTGGCCGGGAAATGTGTTTCCCCTGCCCGGCCGCATGGCTAAACTGGCACGAACGTTGGGCCCGACCATTTGCGGCCCGTAATGACCGACCGCTGGGGTAACCAGAGGATTTCGCGGGTGCCACAGAACAATAACAACAGCATCAGTCACGGCAATCTGCTGTCCGAGCAGACGCGCCTGCTGTTCAGTGCCTTCCCGGTCATGAATATTCTTGAGCCGGCGTGTGCCCTCGTGGTCATCTGGTTGTACTGGCAACCGCACTCACAACTGTCCCTGATAGGCTGGGGCGCCATGGTCGGCGGCATGGTATTTCTGCGCATCGTCGCCAGCCAGTTATTCCGCAATCTTGCTCCCGATATGCGCCGCCCCGACGGCTGGCGTTGGGTGGCGTTGTTGCTGGTGGCGCTCAGTGGCGGCGTGTTTGGCTATGCCTCGGTGACCTTCAATCCCTCCGACACCCTGATGAGCGCCGACCTGCTGCCGTCGCAGGCGGTGTTCGCTGCCCTGCTCATCGGCCTGCTGGTGGTCGCCATGACCACCTACGCGATTTACTTGCCGGCGGTGGCCGCTTACCTGCTCTGCGCCGTCCTGCCGGGAGCAATGAACATTGCATTTAGCGGCGCCGACAACACCCTGATGCTCGCCGTACTGCTGATCATCTTTGTGCTGTTTCTGCTGCTGGCCGCCACCGGGATGCACAGCTCGGCAATGGAAAGCCTGCGACTGCAGTTCAAGAATCTGGCACTGATCGATTACCTTGACCGGGCCCGGGGCGATGCCGAGTCCCTGAATGAGAAACTGACTCGGGAAATTTTCGAGCGCAAGCAGGCCAAGCAGCATTTGCAGGAAGCCAATGACCGCCTTGAAACCATGGTGCTGGAGCGAACCCGGGCGCTGGAGGATGCCAACCGCTCCATGTCTGCGACCAGCCAGCGACTGCAGCTGGCACTGGATGCTTCGAACATCGGCCTGTGGGACTGGAACTTGCAGGCCAGCGATACTTACCACTCCAACTTTGATCGCCTGCTCGGCTATGAGAAGCAGCGCTTCAGCGGCTTTCTCAACGATCTTGAACAGCTCGCTCATCCGGACGACTGGCCGAAAGTGAAGCGCGCCATGGTCGCCCACTTCAAGGGCCGCACTTCCCGCTATCACGCCGTCTATCGCCTGCGTCACGCCAACGGTGAGTGGCGCTGGATCGAGGACGAAGGCCGGGTGGTGGAGTGGAACAATGAAGGTCGTGCCGTGCGCATGATTGGTACCCGTCGCGATATTACCGATGGCAAGGAAGCAGAAGACCAACTGCGCCTGGCAGCGACGGTATTCGAGAACGCCTCCGAGGCCATCCTGATTTTTGATACCAGATTCCGGTTCCTCGCCGTCAATGATTGCTTCACCCGGATCTCCGGCTACACCGAAGAAGAGGTGCAGGGCCGCACCATGGCGGAAGTTTCACCAGCCCGGGAAAACAACACCACGCTGTACAGCGAAGTGGCGCGCACGGTTCATCGCGAAGGTTTCTGGCAGGGGGAGCTGACCGAGCGCCGCAAGAGCGGCGAGAGCTACCCGGTATGGATGCAGCTTAGCGCCGTCTATGACGATGACGGCCATATCACCCATTACGTTGGCATGTTTACCGACCTTACCGCCCGCAAGGAAGCGGAGGAAAAGGTCCAGTTCCTGTCCAACTATGACCGTCTGACTGGCCTGGCCAACCGCAGCATGTTCCGCGAGAAGCTGCACAAGTCGCTGGCGCTGGCGCGCCTGAATCGCGAACGGGTGGCGCTGGTGTGTCTCGATCTCGACCGCTTCCGGCCGATCAATGATTCACTGGGCCACGAAATTGGCGACAAGCTGCTGCGCGCCACCGCCGAGCGTTTGCTTGCTATAGGTATCGACCAAAGCAGTTTTGCTCGCGTGGGCGGTGACGAATTCAATCTGGTGATCGATAACTATCGCAGCAGCGGTGATCTGGAAGAGCTGTGCCAGGAAATGATTAACGCCATGCGCAAGCCGTTCACCATCAACGGACATGAGCTGCTGCTTGGCGTCAGCATCGGCATCAGCGTGTTTCCGGATAATGCCAAGGAAGCACAGACCCTGATCAACCAGTCGGACCTCGCCGTGCATCAGGCCAAACGCATGGGCGGCAACAACTACCAGTTCTATCGCAGCGACATGCGCGCCGCATCAGTCGAACAGCTGGCGCTGGAAACCAGCCTGCGCAAGGCCATCTTCAAGAACGAATTCGTGGTTTATTACCAGCCGAAAATTGATATTGCCAGCCGCCGCATCGATGGCGCCGAGGCTCTGGTGCGCTGGCAGCACCCGACCATGGGTCTTTTGCCGCCCAAGGATTTCATTCCACTTGCGGAGGAAACCGGGCTGATCTCGGCCATCAGCGAATGGGTGCTGGAGCGGGCCTGCCGTCAAGCCGCGCAGTGGCAAGCTAACGGCATGGAAATCCTGATTTCCGTCAATCTATCCGCCCATCAGTTCAGAAAGGGCGATATCGTCGAGATCGTTGATCGCGTACTTGATAACACCGGCCTGCCGCCTCGCCTGCTGGAGCTGGAGCTGACCGAAAGCCTGATCATGGAGGATCTCGACAAGAACATTGAGATCCTGACAGCACTGCGCAGTCGCGGCCTGGGCCTGTCGCTGGATGATTTCGGCACCGGCTATTCCTCACTCAGTTATCTGAAGCGCTTCCCGGTGGACACACTGAAGATCGACCGCTCATTCATCGAGGAGCTGCACATCAGTCAGGATGATGCCGCCATTACCCAGGCCATCATCGACATGGCACATAGCATGAACATGAAGGTCGTCGCCGAAGGGGTAGAAGAAGAAGCACAGATGACCATGCTCCAGGACATGGGCTGCGATTCGATTCAGGGCTACCTGATCAGCAGGCCGGTACCCGAGACGGACTTCATTGCGCTGGTACGCAATCAACCCCCCCAGACCAGCGAGAAAGCACTGTAACCCCAGCGCTGGCAAGCATTTTTTTATACCTTATCCGAACATATGTGATATTGTCCCGGGCATCTTTTGATGTCGAGAATCACCACCACAGGAGTATCGACGCGGCCTTTTTGCCAGCCGCCTTCTTGCCATGGATTTGCCCAGCATAGTTTTTCTGGGCGCCTCGCTGCTGTTTGTGAGCGCGCCGGCCCTTCGTCTTGTTCGCTTGAAGCCCTGGCATGTCGCAGCCCTGGCGACGGGGACGCTGGCCGTGTTTGGCCAGCTGGAGACGGAGCGCGTGTTGTATGTGGCACAGCGACTGTCGCCTGCACTGGTGAGTATCGCCGCGCTCATGGTACTTAGCGCCGTGGTTTCGCAATCCGGTCTTCTGCAACGCAGCTTTCTCCTGCTTATTCGCGACCCCAGGCCCACTGCGGTTTCGGTGTTCAATATCACCTTCGTATTGACCTGCGTGGTTTCAGCGCTACTGTCAAATGACCTCGCTATTCTGATGCTGACGCCATCGATTGTTGTTTATGCCCGCACCCATTTCCCTGACAACCGGCCAGTGTTGATTGCGCTGGTGTTCGCGGTGTTTACCGCCACCGGCGTCGCGCCTTTGCCCACGTCCAACCCGATGAACCTGATTTTTGTCTGGCAGTTCGATATCCCCCTGCAGGACTATGTCGCCGCCATGGGCCCGGTCTCCCTGCTGATCTGGCTGATTTCCTGGTGCACGGTACGATTGATTTTCCATAAATCGCTGCAATCGCGCGCCTCGCAGCAAAGCGAGCACATCCCGCTATCCAGGTTCGAGAAGCAACTAGCCGTACTGGTGGTGTGTCAGGCCGCTGCCTATATGGCGGGCAGCCGGATTGGGATACCAATATGGGTGGTTTGCATCATTTTCGCATGCATGGCGCTGGCGCTATCGCGCAAACACCTTCCCATCCGCAGTCTGGTGGCCACCCTCGACAAGGACAGCATTCTGTTTCTGGGGTTTATCCATCTGTTCACTGCCGGGCTCGGCAACAGCCAGATCTCGAACGTTCTGGAGCAGCTCTACGGTAGCGGCTCGCTGATGGTGACAGCACTTGTCTCTGCACTGGGTTCGGCAATGATCAACAACCATCCGATGGCGGCACTCAGTCTTAGCGCACTTGATCAACTTAATGCATCACACGAACAGGCTCTGGCGGCGCTTATTGGCGGCGACATCGGCCCTAGATTGCTGGTGACCGGATCACTGGCCGGCGTGCTGTGGATGTCTTGCCTTCAAGCCAATAACGTCAAGGTCAGCCACTACGAGTTCCTGCGGGTCGGACTGGCAACGGCGCTTCCTCCGATTGTCGCCGGTACGCTGCTGCTGGGCTGGCTGTAAAGTCTCAAGCGAAAAGCAATATGCTGGCGATGGCAAAGTAGATCAGCACGCCGCTAACGTCAGCGATGGTGGTAATAAGCGGTGTGCTCGCCGTTGCCGGGTCAAACTTGAACCGCACTAATGCAAGCGGCAAAACCATCCCGATCAGACTGCCAATCATCACCACCAGCATCATGGTCAGCGATACCACCAGCGCGATATCGAAACCGGCGCGCAGATAGCCCACCGCCATAACTGCTACGGACATGGTCAGCCCCAGGGCCGCGGCCACGAGAATTTCCCGTGCCAACAGCTTAAGGGCATCACGACCGGATACATCACCTGTGGCCAGACCGCGCACCATCAGCGTAGCAGACTGAGCACCGGCGTTGCCGGCGCTGGCCACCAGCAATGGCAGGAAAAACAGCAGCGCCAGATTGGCAGCAATCACATCTTCAAAAAAGGCGATGCCGGCACCGGTAAAGATGTTGGCAAATACCAGCACCACCAGCCAGCCAACCCGCTTGCGATAAAGCTCGTTGATGCTGGCTTCACGCAATGTGGTTTCCAGTCGACCAACCGTAGCACCCTTGTGAATGTCCTCGGTGGCTTCGGCTTCGGCGACATCCATGGCGTCGTCGTAAGTCACGATACCAACCAGCGTTTCGTCATGATTGACGATCGGCAAGGCGATCAGGTCGTAGCGGGAAATCAGTTTTGCGACTTCTTCCTGCTCTGCATCAACATCGGCGCAGACAATGTCACGCAGCATCAGCTCATCAATCAGCTGATGTGGCAATGCCAGAATCAGCTCCTTCAACGACACCGTGCCAAGCAGCCGATGATCGGCATCCACCACATAAACCTGATAAATGGTTTCCTTGTCCGGCGCGGTGTTACGCAACACATCCAGTGCTGCCGCGACCCTGGTGCCAGAGGCGATGCTGGCGTAATCCGAGGTCATGATGGCGCCGGCGCTGCCCTCCTTGTAGCTGGCCAGTCGGCGCAAATCCTCGCGCTCTTCACGGGCAAGGCGCTTGAACAGGCCATGCCGCACGGCCTCGTCCAGTTGCTTGACGAGGTCAGCCCGTTCATCTGACGGCATTTCCGTAACCAGTTCGGTCAACGCGCCGGTAGACAGGCGCGCAGCGATATCGGTCTGGGTGGTGATCGGCAAATAGCCGAACGTGTCAGCACGTCGCTCCAGCTCCAGCGACATCAGCAGAGGGATATCCAGCGCCTGTTCCGACAGCGCGCCAATCAGGTCAGCAATATCCGCCGGATTCAGCTCGGCAATCAAACGCTGAACGGTATCCTGATCGCCTTCGCGGAGGGCAACCGGTAAACCGGCCATCAGCACGTCACTGACCATGGACACCCTCCTCTGAAGAACCCTGCATGAATCCCGTAGGAGCGGTCGACCGGCCGCGAAGTCTTCTCGCCGTCGATCGACGGCTCCTACAGGTTTTTCAGAAACTCGTTATCCGGTAAACGTTACTCGACGGTGACGGATTTAGCGAGGTTGCGCGGCTGATCCACATCGGTACCACGCATCACTGCAACGTGATAGCTGAGTAGCTGCAGCGGAACGGTATAGACCATCGGAATCAGGATCTCCGGCATCGGCGGCATCGCCAGCACACTGATGCCCGGTTCGTCACGGACACCGGCCTGGCGGTCGGCAAAAACAAACAACTCGCCGCCCCGTGCCCGCACCTCCTGCAGATTCGATTTCAGCTTTTCCAGCAGATCATCGTTTGGCGCCACCGCCACCACCGGCATCTCCGCATCGACCAGCGCCAGAGGACCATGCTTGAGCTCGCCGGCGGGGTAAGCCTCGGCATGAATATAGGAAATCTCTTTCAGCTTCAGCGCACCTTCCAGCGCCACCGGATACTGCGGGCCGCGACCGAGGAACAGAGTGTGATGTTTCTCGACGAAATGGGTCGACAGCTCCTGAATACGACTATCAAGTTGCAGCACCTGTTCGATCAGACTCGGCAGCTGGCGCAACGCACTGATGTGCGCTTCCATCTGTGCATCACTGAGCCGACCTTTGACTCGGGCAGTTGCCAGCACCAGCAACATCAGGCCAACCAGCTGGGTGGTGAAAGCCTTGGTCGACGCTACGCCGATCTCCGGGCCGGCACGGGTCAGCAAAGACAGCTCGGATTCACGTACCAGCGAAGACGAATCGACATTGCACACGGCAAAGCGGGCCAGATAATTTTCCTGCCGCGAAGCACGCAGGGCAGCCAG
>JBFHPX010000003.1:0-27198 GCA_041592575.1 Alcanivoracaceae bacterium | reverse complement strand
TGCCGTGATAGGCGCCCATGCCGCTTTCGCCGACGCCGCCGAATGGCATATGGGCGTTGGCGACATGCATCACCGTATTGTTGATACAGCCACCGCCAAACTGGGTGTTGGCGAGCACGTCGCGCTCCACCTCTTCACTGCCGGTGAACAGGTACAGTGCCAGCGGATGTTTTGGCAAGCTGCGAACCTGACGGTACAGGTCATCAAGGTCGGCATACTCAAGCAGCGGTAGTACCGGGCCGAAGATCTCCTCCTGCATTACAGGGTCAGTAATGTGAACACCGCCGAGAATCGTTGGCGCGATAAACTTGCTGGGCCGATCGGTCTGGCCACCAACCAGTACCTTGGCCGGGTCGATCAGCGCTGCCACCCGGTCGAAATGGCGCTGGTTGATCATGCGGCCAAAGTCCGGGCTGCGAATCGGGTCATTGCCATAGCCGGCTTTTACCGCAGCGATGATTTCGCGCTCGAACGCGGCGCGGATATCCCGATGGACAAACACATGGTCCGGGGCAATGCAGGTTTGGCCAGCGTTCATCATCTTGCCAGAGAGAATGCGTTTGGCGGCCAGTTTCAGGTTGGCGTCACGGTGAACAATAGCCGGGCTCTTGCCGCCCAGTTCCAGTGTTACCGGAGTGAGGTGTTTTGCCGCCGCTGCCATGACAATGCGGCCGACCCGTGGGCTGCCGGTGAAGAAGATATGGTCGAATTTTTGTCTCAGCAGCTCATCGGTAATCTCCGTGCTGCCCTCAATCACCATGACGTGTTCCGGCTTGAAGCATTCTTTCGCCATCTTCGCCAGCAGTGCCGACACCGCCGGGTTCAATGAAGAAGGTTTCATAATGACGGTATTGCCGGCGGCGATGGCGCCGATCAGCGGTTGCAGGCAAAGCAGAAACGGATAGTTGTATGGGCCGATGATGAAGTTGACGCCAAGTGGCGTGGATTCCACCCGGCTGGTGCCCGGCTGTGCCCACAGGCAGGTGCTGACTTTTTTCGGCGTCATCCAGTTTTTCAGGTGCTTGAGGGTGTGTTTGATTTCCTCAAACGCTGTAACGATCTCGATATAGGCTTCCATCGGCGGGCGGCCGATATCCGCCTTCAGCGCTTTCTCGATGTCGTCCTTGTGATCAACGATCGACTGTTTCAGCTTTTTCAGTTGCGCCGCCCGGAAGCGGTAATCACGGGTGGCACCGGAATCGAAATAAAGCCGCTGACGATCAACCGCCGTTGCAGCCCAGTCGGTGGAGGGGGGGTGTGTTACCGATTCGGCCGCGCCCATTGGGAGCTCCTGTTGCTGTCAGCGAAGCGCTGATGGTTTCACGCCGACGGCTTGGCGGCTATCACGATTTCGCTCAGGGCGGTGACGGGAATGATCAGAGACATCAATGGAAAGAATGTTTACCGGCGGCGGATTGATTCAATCAGGGTGCGAATGGTGTATTCGAGCAACGAATGTGGTGAGACATGGTTGAGCTCCTCCGGCCGCTCAGCGAAGTTGCGCGTCAGCATGATTACCCCATGGAGAGCGCCGCGAAGATACAGCGCGGTTTCCAGTGGATCACTGACCCGGGCAGGCTCAACGCTGCCATCGGACAGACCGTCCCGGAGTGCTCGGGCCATGATTTCCATGACTTCGCCGGAACAGTGCAGCAGTGAGTCGCGATCAGCCAGAGAATCGACCTGCAGCCAATCGCTGGCAGCGCGGGTCAGAACATCAAAGTAGTTGGGCTCTTCGGCGGAGAAGGCCAGATAGTTGCGGCCCATCGCCTCAAGCCGGTCGGCGCCATTCAACTCGGTGCGGTCCATTTTGCGAAAGCGCGCGCGCAAACTCTCCAGTGCTCGCAGGACAATGCTGGCCAGAATGTCCTGCTTGTCGCGGAAGTAGACGTAGACCAGTCCCCGGCTCAGTCGGGCGTCCCGGGCGATGTCGTCCATGGTGGCGCGGTCATAGCCCTTGACGAAGAACACTTTTTCGGCGGCATCAAGGATGCTGTTGCGGCGCTCCTGCTTTTCTTCCTGTTGACGTGCCCGGAGACTCATGGGGCCATTCACCTGATATCTGTTTGATGGGGCGGATGATACTGGCTTTATGGCTCCATTGACAAACTGTTAATTAGTGACAAACTGTCAGCAATTTACCATCACGCCCATTGTTACCGACTGGGGAAGTTCATGCGTAACCTGATTCTAGCTTGGCCCCTGTTGGCTCTGATGCTGTCCGTCGCAGGGCTGTCCGGCTGCGACAACGGCGCTGAAGAGCTGCCCCGCGTCACCGTCCGGGTGGCCGAAGTCAGTGCCGGTGAAGCCAGCGAGCCGCTGCGTTTTGCCGGCGTGGTGCGTTCCCGTCAGCGTGCCGAGCTGACCTTCCAGGTCAGTGGTACGTTACAGCAAAGGCTGGTGGAGATCGGTGATCCGGTCAAAGCCGGTGACCTGCTGGCACGGCTTCAGAACCCGCAGTTGTTGCCGGCGCGAGACTCCGCCCGGGCCCGTCTGCGCGAAGCAGAGGCCCAGGCAAAGCAGGCCGAGCAGGAGTACCAGCGCGGTTTGCCTCTGCGTGAAAGGGGGGTGTTGTCGGAACAGAATATCGAGCAGCTGCAGGCGCGCCGCGACTCCCTGCTGGCGGCTGTCGACACCGCCCGTGCTGCCCTGGCTGAGGCCGAGCAGCTGGTCCGTGAAGGTGAGCTGAGAGCACCATTTGCCGGTGTGGTCGAAGCGGTGCTGGCGGAGCCGGGTGAGTTTGTCGCTGCCGGCATCCCGGTGATGCGGATTTCCTCGCCGAAGGGATTTGAAGTGGAGGTGCGGGTTCCGGAAGCGTTGCGCGGCGGCATTGAGCCGGGTCAGAGCTTGCCAGTGTGGCGGGTGATGGACCGTGATGCCGCGCCGTTGGCTGGACAGGTCAGTGAGATTGGTCAGGGCTCACGGCGTGGCGAGTTGTATCCGCTGGTGGTCAGCCTTGAGGACGGCGTGCTGGTGCCTGGCATGGCGGTGGAAGTCGGCATCCTGCGTCCGGCCACGGATGCGTTGACGCTGCCGGTGCTGGCAGTGGTGCGTACCGCTAAAGGCGCATCGGTATATCTGGTGCGAGATGACACCGCCCGACGGGTGCCGGTAAACGTGGTTCAGCTTGCCGGTGAGCAGGTGCTGGTGCGCAGCGATGCACTCAGCGCTGGCGATCAGGTGGTCTATGCCGGCCTGTCACGACTGGCCGACGGTGATCGGGTGGAGATTTTGCCGTGATCGGTTTCCTGTTGGCGCGACAGCGGCTGCTTTGGCTGGTGGTCGTGATGATGTCGCTGGTCGGCATCGCCGCTTATTTCAACATGGCGCGTCAGGAAGACCCCAGTTTCCCTTACCGGGCCGGACTGATTTCGGTGCAGTACCCCGGTGCCACCGCTGAAGCCGTGGAACGATTGGTGTTGCGGCCATTGGAGGAGGAGCTGCTGCAGGTCGAGGAAGTGGACTTTATTGTCAGCACGGCACGTAATGGTGTGGCAATTATCCGGGTAATGCAGCATCAACATATTTACGCCACCACGCCGGCCTGGGACCGGGTGCGTCAGGCCATGGCCAGGGCCGAGCTGGAATTTCCCGACGGCGTTGGCCAGATGGCACTGGATGACCGCCTGATCGATACACCGGTGGTGGTGCTGGCGATTCGTGGAGCGCCGTCGGCACTGGATCTGTCCAAGGCCGCCGAGAAACTCAAGGACGCCCTGATGGGCCTGCCGTCATTGTCGCGGATCGACATCAGTGCGCAGGCCGATGAGCAGATTACTCTGGCAATTGATGATGCCGAGCTGAGCCGAATTGGGTTGCAGCCGATTCAGCTGGCCGATCTTTTGCGCTCGCGCAATCAGGTTATTCCCGGTGGTTTCGTTGTCGCTGGTGGCAAGCGGCTGGCGGTACTGAGTAACAGCGAGTTTGTCAGTGTCGATGATTTACGTCGTACCCAGATTCCGTTGCCTGATGGCAGTTTCGTGCCCCTTGCTGCCATCGCTGAAATCTGGAGAAGTCCGCTGGAGCCATCGCAGGCGGAAGCCTGGTATGACGGCGAACGTGTCGTCCTGCTCAGTCTCTATGCTGAACGCGGCCAGGTCGATGCCATTGGTTTCGGTGCGGCGTTGCGAGCCCGGCTGACCGAGCTGGCGCCGGAATTTGCCCCTTTGCAGATTGAGGAAATGTTCTTCCAGCCGGATCAAGTGGAGGGGCGGCTGCATGACCTCGAGGGCAGCCTGCTGATCAGCATGCTGATCATTATCGCCGTGGTGTTCTATGGCATGGGCCTGCGGATGGGATTGCTGGTTGCCACCATGCTGCCGGTGGTGGCACTGATCACACTGGGGATCTACAACATGGGCGGCGGCATCCTCCACCAGATTGCCGTGATTGGCCTGGTGATCTCGCTTGGCATCCTGATCGATAACGGTATTGTCATGGTGGAAAACGTTCAGACCCGGCTCGCCGACGGTGCCAAACCAGGCGCAGCTGTGGCCGGCGCCGTGCGTGAACTGTTTGCCCCATTGGGCGCATCGACAGCAACCACGCTGGCAGCCTTTACCCCGTTGCTGTTGTCCAAGGGCGGTACCGGTGATTTCACCCGCGGCATCCCGGTCATGATCATGCTGGCGCTGACGGTGAGCTTTCTGCTTTCCGTCACTCTGGCGCCGTTACTGGCGGCACGTTTCCTGAAGCCGGAAAATGCCGGCCGCGCAGAATCGATGCAGGCGCTGGGCGAACGTCTTGGCCGTTTGGCGATCAACTATCCCCGTCGCCTGTTGAAGGTGATTGGGCTGGTGGTGCTGATCAGCTTTCTGATGACACCTTTCATGAAAGTACAATTTTTTCCCAATGCCGATCGGCCGCTGGTGATTCTTGACCTGCTCTTGCCCGAAGGTACTGACCAGGCCGAAACCGCACGAGTTGCGGAAGCGCTGGAGCGTGTGGTGCGCGAGCGCGAGGATGTTGATCATGTGCACCGTTTTATCGGCTTCAGTGGGCCGACTTTTTTCTACAACCTTCTGGTAAACCCGCAGGCACCGAATCGGGCCCGTCTGGTGTTGCTGGCGGAGGATTTGCCCGCCACCCGCGATGTGATGAGCTTCGCCCGCGAATATGTCTCCATGACGTTGCCCGAGGTGGTGCTGGGTGCAAGTGTGCTCGGCCAGGGGCCGCCACGCGATGCACCGGTGGAAGTGCGGGTTTATCACAGCGATGACGGCATGCGCGAACTTGCTGCGGAGCAGGTGTTCCGGCACCTCCGTCAGATCGACGGTGCTGTCGATGTCCGTCATACCATCGATCAGGGCACGCCAGCGGTGCGAGTGGAAGTGGATGATGCCGTGGCCCAGCGCTCCGGCCTGAGTCGTGCCGATGTCGCGCGTACCCTGTTTGGCCAGAGCTACGGCATGACTGCAGAGCAATACCGGCAGGAGCGCGACCCGATGCCGATCGTGCTGCGCTCCATTGAGGGCACCAGTCTGCCGCTGGCACGACTGCTGTCGATCAATATCTATCCGCATCAGGGTGACCCGGTGCCGCTGATGCAGGTGGCCAGAGTGCATGCCGAGTGGGAGCCGGCGTCGGTGCAGCGTCGTAACGGCGAGCGCGTGATTACGGTGTCGGCGAATCTGTACGACGGTTACAGCTTCAGCCAGATTCTTGCCGGCCTCGAAGACGCACTTTCGGATCAGCCGTTACCGCCAGGAACCCGCATTGAATATGGTGGCGACAGTCAGGGTAGTGGTGATGCCAACAAGGCGCTGGCAACCTCGGCACCGATCGGTGTGCTGCTGTTACTGTTTTTTCTGCTCTGGCAGTTTAATTCCTTCCGGCGTGTGGCGATTGTGCTGTTGACTGTGCCGATGGCGGCGGTGGGGATTATTCCCGGTTTGGTACTGTCCGGCGCACCGTTCGGTTTCATGTCCATGCTTGGCGTGGTCGCGCTGGTCGGTATTGTTGTCAATAACGCCATTGTGCTTATCGATGTCATCGACCAGCGTCTTGCTGCCGGCGACAGCAATGCCGATGCAGTCTATTACGCGGTGGCGCGTCGCACCCGGCCGATTCTGTTGACCACCGCGACCACGGTGGCGGGCCTGTTGCCACTGGCCTTTACCAGCTCGACGCTGTGGCCACCGATGGCCTGGGCGATTATTTCCGGGCTGCTGGCATCGACGGTGCTGACCCTGCTGGTGGTGCCGGCGCTGTGCCTTCTGGCCTTGCGGACGCTGCCATCTTCATGAGCGATGATTCTGCCTCGGGTACTGGTTATCGATATTGGCTATAAGGCTTTATGGCCAATTGACAGTATCCGCCGTGCGGGCTGAACCTGAGCATGCGACGCTTGTCGCAATGAATGGATTCGGCGAAGAGAGGTTCGAACTCATGATTGAAAGAAGGGAGTATGTCGACCGCATCAAGGCTGCTATGGATGTCTGGAGTGATGAGCTGCGGCATCTTGAGGAGCATGTCATTCAGGGTGATCCCGGCATGACCGAGTTGTGGGAGGACCAGCGTCAGGAGCTGCAACGCTTGTTGCTGGCGGTGCAGGACAACATCACCTGCTTGCGGGTGAGGACAGCTCCGGGGATGCCGCGTCCGCCGGGCTGGCAGCAGGTTCGCTGCGATCTGAAAAGCCTGACCGATCGTCTCTATCCTGGTAACTGATGACGCCTGCGGGATGACCGTCATGGTCATCCCGCGTTCGTCCTGCACGCCATTGTTGCCAACAGCGATTACCCCTGCTCACTGTCAGTCATGATTTTTTGTCGCTACTGATACAGGCGCTGTCTCCATTGTTATTGATCAGGTGAACATCGAGCTGATTGAAGGCAATTGTCAGGTCTTGCTCTTTGCACAGCTGGTCGATCCGCCGGTTCAGTTCGTCGGTGGCGCGCAGACGGTCATTGAGGTCCTTGACGTGCACGCGTAACTCATGGTCGAGCGTGCTGGCACCGAAAGCGAGAAACAGCACCTGCGGTTCCGGGTCGCTCATGATTCGGGTGTTTTCTCCGGCCGCTTGCGTCAGCACCTTCTTTGCCTTGTCCAGATCCGAGCCATAGGCAAAACCGACCTTGATGGTGATCCGGGTTACCGGGTCTGTCAGGCTCCAGTTCACCAGTTGGTCGGTGACAAAGGTCTTGTTCGGGACAATGATTTCCTTGCGATCAAAATCGATGATAGTGGTGGCACGGATGCGGATCTTGCTGACGGTTCCTGACAGGTTGCCAACGGTAATCGTGTCGCCAATCCGGATGGGTCGTTCGAACAGAATGATCAGACCGGAGACAAAATTGGCAAAGATTTCCTGCAAACCGAAGCCGAGGCCCACGCCCAGCGCCGCCACCAGCCACTGCAGCTTGCTCCACTCAAAGCCAAGGGTGCTGAAGAACAACACCACAGCGATGCTGAAGATGATGTACTTCAGCAGGGTTGAAATGGTGTAGCTGCTGCCCGGCGCCAGTGTCATTCGTGACAGGATCAGGACTTCCAGCAGTCCTGGCAGGTTACGAATGAGCAGGGTAGCCAGCACAATGACCACCAGCGCACCGACCAGATCGCCAAGACTGGTGCGGGCCACCTGCAGGCTGTCGCCGGTGCCGCTGACGCTTTCCCACAGCACCACATTATCCATGTAACCGAAGGTGCCGAGCAGGTCAGCCCAGACCAGATAAATGACAGTGGCGAAGCCCGCGAGCAGGCCGATCCGGATCAGCCGCAGCGATTGCTGGTTGATCTGTGCCACATCCAGCTTCGGCTCTTCAATGCTCTCGCCGCCGGCAGCGTCGCCGCTGTCTTTGGCTTCCTGCCGTGCCGCGCGTTTGGCCAGCGCACGGTTGAACGCCAGTCGTCGCGCGGCTACGGACAGGCCGCGTCTGGCGGTGGCTTCCAGTACCACCCAGAACATCAGCAGGAAGAAGCTGTCGAGCAATCGGCCGGCCACCTTGACGGACGTGTAGTAATAGCCGGACAGCGCCAGCGCCATTAGCAGCAGTGGCAAGCTGGCAAAGCCGTAGGCCAGACAGCGACGCAGCAAATCGCCACGGGCAGAGAAGGGCCAGGCCATGGCCAGGCGGTGGAGCAGCACCGCCAGACACAGATTGGTCAGCGCCAGAATCACCAGGCCAAGGTGATCGTCAGCAATCCGTTCCGGCCAGTGTTCGCTGATGCTGGTGATTGGCAGCAGCATTGCAACAATAGCGCCGATGGCGAGGACGCGTCTTCGCACCAGAATCAGGTTTTCCTTCGGCCAGCCGAAGTGCCGCTCACCAATACCGCCGCGGGCCAGCAGCCTGTGGCTCAGGGAAAACACCAGCCACACTGCCGCCAGACGGATCAGGGTAATGGCAGTGACCTGTTGATAGGTGCCCTCCGCGCCATGGAAAACCAGTGCCGCGCCGATCAGCAGAACCGGGACCGGTGCATCCAGAAGCATACTGAGTAACAGCGCCAGCGGGGTGTGCTTGTGGCTGTCCTTGCGGACCCGGTTAATGTCGGCGTCAAGCCGGGCCAGTGCGTTCTTGATGTGGCGCCGGCGCATGGCAAGCAATGCTGCGATGATGACGAAGGGGGTTATCAGCCAGACATCGGCAACCAGGGCATCGAACAGTTCGGCACTGATTTCGCGAACCGGCAGATTGCGAATTTGCTCCGTCAATGCTGCCGGCAGGATCTGTAACACCTCCATGCTGAGCGCCCGGTTGCTGGGCATCCAGAAGCTTTGCTCGCGCACGGTATTGCGAAGTGTCTGGTGAATCGATTTTAGCTGCTGCTGGTTCAACTGGACGCTGATTGCCAGTTTCAGCTGGTGGCTGATCTCGTTGTCCAGCTGGCTAATCAGTTCGCTACGATTGCTGAGAATCCGGGTCAGGGTCTCGCTCAGGCTGGCGCGGTTCTCTACGTCATTGTCAGCAATCAGTTTGCTTGCGGCCAACGCCGGATCAGCCAGTGCCTGATACTGCTCGCGCAGACTAAACTGCAGCAGGCGCAAGTCGGATATCTTTTTTTCCAGCCCCTCAACCAGTTCGACATTCTTGAGTGCGGATTGCTGATTGTAAATGATCCTCGACAGTAACAGGCTGCCACGCAGCAGTTCGATCTGTTCGTTCAGGTTGCGCAGCGTCTGCCGGCTGCGGTCCAGACCGGTTTCAATGCGGACGTTGTCGCGAATAAGCTGATTGCTGGCATCAGTCATGGTCAGCAGCTGGTCAGCCATGGCGCGGTTGGTTTGTAGCGCGTTGACCAAAGCCGGGCTGTCGCTCAGTTTTGCCGGCAGCTCACCGAGCGCCTCGGCAATCATCTGTTCGGTACGGGCCCGGTGCTGGCGATTGATCTCATCTTGCAGCAGCGACAGGCGCATTTCGGCGTTGGCGTTTTCCTGCTCCAGCAGGCGTTGGCGTAGTTCGCTGATGGTCTGCAGAGCATCAGCGCTCCACAGCTCACGACGGCTTAGCTCCATGCGGCTTTCCAGAGCCGCGAGCTCCATTTTCAGTGCTGCCTGCTCGGCACTGGAGAGGTTGCCGTCGCGCAGGTCGCCCTGGGCCAGCTGCTGGCGGACTTCCTCGGCGCGACTGAGATCGCGGGCGAGAATGGTCTGGGCCCGTTCCGGCAGCGTCTGGAAGCTGATCAGCGCACTGTTCACTTCCGCCAGAGCATTTTGCTGCTGCTCCATTTCCTTCAGTGTGTTGTTCAGTTCGGCGACCAGCTCGCTGATGGGCTGACTTTGGTACCGGGATTGCAGCGCGGCCATGTCCGGCACGGTCAGCTCATCGAGTTGCTGCTGCAGGCGGTTGCGCTCGGCTGACGCTTCCCGAAGGCGCTTGTTCAGGGCTGCCAGCTTTTCCCTGTTCCGGTCAAGTTCGGCGGCAAAGTTCAACGCCTTTTCCAGCGCCTGCTTGTCAGCACTCTGGCGCTGGGTCAGGGCGTCGCGGTTGCTGAGATCGCTAAGCTGGCTTTCCAGTGCCTGCCGGTCCGGCAGTTCGTCGCGGGCGTACGCGGGCAGGGATAGCAGCAGAGACAGGCAGAGCAGCAGCAGGGTGCGAAGCATGGTCATCAGGCCTTCCGTGTCGGCGGTCAATGGTGGCCAGTGTAGCACCGGAGGAGATTGTCTCAGAGCCGCTTCAGCAGGGTCATCAGCATGCCGAGATCTCGATCGTCAAAGCGTGCCAGTGCTTCGTCAGCCCAGCGGTGCAGATTCTGGTCCCGGTCGACGCCAAGTCGTGCCAGTGTATCGTGCATTGCAGCGCGTACATGGGGTAGTGCGTGGGCGCTGGCAGGGGGAGGCGGGACCGAGTGAAGTGCAGACAACTCCCACGCGTACAGCATCACCGCCTGAGCCAGATTCAGGGACGGCTGCGCGACTGCCAGCGGCACCGTGGTGGCGGCGTCACACAACGCCAGTTCGGCGCCGGTCAGACCACTGGATTCACGGCCGAACACCAGTGCCGCCCGGTGCACGCTGGCGGCTTTCCCCGCCAGTGCCATGCGACATTCTGCCGGGCTCAGGTAGTCATCATGATCAAGCCGGCGTCGAGCGCTGCTGGCGATGCTGAAATCGACATCAGCCAGCGCCGCCTGCAGTGACGGATAATGCTGTGAATGGTCCAGCAGCTCGGTGCTTTCGTGAGCAACCCAACGTGCTTCACGGCTGAGATCGCAGGGATTGACCAGACGCAGGTGCGCGAAGCCCATGGTCTTCATCGCTCGGGCTGCAGCGCCGACATTTTCCGGCCGGGCCGGCTCCACCAGAACAAACACCAGCTCCATTACTGAATCCCGATTCGTAATCCGTCGGCGACGCGAATGGCGCCGATGCAGGCAGCATCGAACCCGGCATCACGCAACTGCCGCAGGCAGCTGTCTGCCTGGGCGACGGGGACGGCGGCCAGCAAGCCGCCGCTGGTTTGCGGGTCGGTCAGCAGCGTCAGCAACGGATGGTGATGAAAGCGGGTGGCAATCCGGCACTCGGTCAGGGCGACATCGTTGGCCGGCTTCAGGGTGCTGGCAATGCCGCGACCGGCCAGTGTCAGGGCGCCTTGTAGCAGCGGAACCGCTTCTGCTTGCAGCTCGGCGGCACAGGAGGATGCCCGGCACATTTCCAGCAGGTGGCCGAGCAGGCCAAAACCGGTGATATCGGTGCAACAACGAACGCCGCTGTCAGCAAAAATCTTCGCCGCCGTGGCGTTGCTGGTAAGCATCGATCCTAACGCGTGGTCGAGTGCCTGGGCCGGTATTCTCAGCTGCATCATTGCCGCCAGCGCAATGCCGGTGCCAATCGGTTTGCTCAGAATCAGTATGTCACCCGGCAGGGCGCCGCCTTTTTGAAACAGGTCCTGCTCGCGGGCGCTGCCGTTGATGGCAAAGCCGGCGGCCAGTTGTGGTCCTTCCAGGGTATGTCCCCCGAGCAAACTGCAGCCGGCCCGGTTGAGTTCGTCGACAGCGGCGTGCATCAATCGCTTCAGGTCGCGGCCCTGCAATACTTGGTGATTGACCGGCAGGCTGACGGTGGCCAGCGCTGAATGCGGTGCAGCATTCATGGCATAAATATCACTCAGGCTGTGCAGCACGCTGATGCGGCCAAACAGTGCCGGCTCATCAATAAAAGCGGGAAAATAATCCTGACTTTGCACCAGGGCCTTGCCTGTCGGCCAGCGGATCACGCTGGCGTCTTCGCGGGCACCAATGCCGGCAAGAATATCGTCACGTACCACAGGACGCAGACCAGTGAGGGCCTGCTGCAACGCCTCGCTGCCCACCTTGGCGCCACAGCCGGCGCAGCGCGGAATGTCGTCGACAGCCACTGCGGTCATTTTTCGCGCCGGCAGATCGGAAAACTTTGCCATAAAGCGGCGATCAATACGGTCCTTCCAGCGCCACACCCACGGACCCTGCACGGTGATATTGCCACGACTGCCGGCCGCATCCCGGTTGCCGGCTGCCAGCAGCGAGAGAAATTTTTTCTGCGGCTTCCATTGCGCCAGCGGTTGACCATTGATGGCGCGATGAAGATTGTTCACCAGAGTACCGGCCTGACGCACGGCATAAACGCCGGCACGCGGCAGCGGTTGCTGATCAATCAGGGCACAGTCGCCGGTGGCAAACACGTTGGCCTGCCCGATGGCGCGCAAACTGTGATCAATGCGAATAAAGTTGTCGGCGTCCAGTGCCAGCTGAGAATCCTTCAGCCAGCCGGCACCGACTGCGCCAGTGCACCAGAACAGCAGATCAAAGGGGTGCTTTTTGGCGGTGTGCAACAGCCCGGAGTTGACCCGGTAAACCCGGCTGCTTTCATGCACCTGAATGTCAGCCTGATGCAGGCGCTTGCGCATCGCCAGCCTGAGTGCCTGCGGGTAACCGCTGAGCAGTGTTGAGGCACAAATTAGTGAAATATCAGCGCGCAGTCCGCGGCGTGCCAAAGCCGTGGCAATGGCCAGCGAAATTTCCGTGCCACCGGCCCCGCCGCCGACCACGCTGACCTTTACCGCCCCGTCCTGTTGTGGCCACTGGTCCAGCGCCTGCTGCCAGCGCGCCCGGAAGCTGGCCACCGGTTTCACCGGAATGGCGAACTCTCTGGCGCCGGGTACCAGATCCAGCGCCGGTGTACTGCCGATATCCAGACTCAGCCAGTCGTAATCCAGTGTCGAGCCGTCATCCAGTGTCAGCCGGTTCAGTGCACAATCCAGCGCGGTCACCCGGGCACGCACAAAGCGTACCCCGGCCCACTGGCACAGCCGCGGCAGGTCAATATGGGTATCTTCAAGCTGATAATGGCCGGCGATCAGCCCCGGGAGCATTCCCGAGTAAGCCGCCATCGGATCCGGGGAAACCAGTGTCAGCCGGGTGTCCGGCAATGGCTTCATGGCCAGCATACGCAGCGCCAGCGCGTGGCTGTGGCCACCGCCAACCAGTACCAGATCCTGCTTTGCGGGTAGGGAATGCACAGGCGCTCCTTGACTGAAAGGCGCATCATAGCAGTGCTAAATGTTAAATGACCCGGTCAGGGGTACCTCTTGCGCCCGCGGGTCGGTACAGTGCCGGCGTTCTGCCACCAAGGAGTGAGCCCATGCAGTGGATGATTTATGGTGCCAACGGTTACACCGGCGAGCTGATAGCCCGCGAAGCCGTTCGTCTTGGCCTGCAACCGATCCTCGCCGGCCGCAGCCGCGACAAACTCCAGCCGCTGGCTTCAGAGCTGGATCTGGAAACCCGGGTTTTCGATCTGAGCGATGCTCAGGCTGTGCGTATTGCGCTGGATGGTCTTGGTCTGGTGCTGCATTGCGCCGGGCCGTTTTCCGCCACCAGCGCGCCGATGATTGAAGGCTGCCTCGAAGTCGGCGCCCATTATCTCGACATCACCGGGGAAGCGCCGGTGTTTGAACACACTCACGCACCGACCCAGGCGAGCCGGGCCAAAGACAAGGGCGTGGTGCTGTGCTCCGGGGTCGGCTTTGATGTCATTCCCACCGACTGTGTGGCGCTGAAGTTAAAACAGCTGTTGCCTGATGCCACCCATCTGTCGCTTGGTTTTGACACCAGCTCCGGTCTGTCACCGGGCACCAGCAAGACTGCCATCGAGGGCCTTGGCCTTGGCAACCTTGAGCGTATCGACGGCAAGCTGGTGCACACGGCAATGGGCAAGAAACACCGCGAGATCGATTTCGGTCGCGGGCAGCGCTATGCCATGGCGATTCCCTGGGGCGATGTCTCGACCGCTTACTACACCACCGGTATCCCCAATATCGATACCTGGTTCCCGATGCCGAAGTCCATGGTGATCGGTGCGCAGATGATGAATCTGGTGCGGCCGCTGATGAGTGTGGCCTGGGTGCAGGCGTTGCTGAAAAATCTGGCCGGCAAGTATGTCAAAGGGCCGGATGAAAAAGCCCGTGAGAAACTGCCGACCTATGTCTGGGGTGAAGCACGCAATGCCGCGGGCGAGCTGAAAACCGTGCGCATCAAGACCGCCAATGGCTACAAGCTGACCGTGGACGGTTCGCTGGCGATTGTCGCCTGGCTGATGAGCCACGAGGTTGAAGGTGGTAGTTACACCCCGGCCATGCTGCTCGGCGCCGAGCTGGTGGAGAGGCTGCCGGGTTCGGGCAAGTTCAAGGTCGAATAATGAGTACAGCAGGAAGCCCGGCCGATATCACCGGCCGGGCTTTTTTGTCTCAGCTTTTCTGCAGACTGCCGAATTTCAATGGCCCCATCCTGAAACTCGGCCGGGTGCCGGGGAACAGCCAGAAACCGTCTGATTCGGATGACAGCGCCATGTTTGGCACTTTCTCGTGCAGCTTCGACGGCCCGGCAATGTATTTTTCCTGAACCATGGAAATGTACTGCTCGACCGCCTGTTCCTGGGTGTTGCCGTTCAGGATTACCTCGGCACCCGTTACCTTCGCGTACTCGGAAATTTTCGGAATGCCCGACAGCTCTGGTGCGTAGGCATCCAGACTGACACCGTTTTCGCTGGTAACAAACAGACCGTCATCGGTGTGCGCGACAATCGAGTGATTGCCTTCCGTGTGGCCGGGTGTGCGCACCAGCGCCACACTGCCATCGCCGAGCATCACGTCCTCGTCGAGGAAAACCAGTTTCTCTTCGGGTATACCGTCCAGCCCGTGCGGGCAGAACCATTGTGACTGCCAGGGCACCGCGCCGAGGGCGCAATCCCATTCATCACGCATGATCAGCAGCTTCGCATTTGGCAGCAGCGCCGGTTGGCCATGGGCACCGAGCCAGCGTTGCAGATTGACGGTGTGCATATGGTCGTAGGTGATGTAATCGATGTCTTCCGCCTTCAGGCCGATATCCGCCAGTACGTCCAGCACGGTATTGGTTTTGCGCGTCACCAGCGCTTCCTGCAGTGGCGCCGCCGGGCCGGCGCGATCAATCAGGCGACGGAAGTAGGGGGTATCGCGTTGGTTTTCCCAATCCATTGGCGACACCAGCAGGGTTTTCAGCCCTTCGCTGCTATCAAACTGAATCACGAACAGACGGTTGACCAAATGAATATAGGAGGACATGCCGCTGAAAGCATTCAGGTAGCCGTACTGGCTCGGATAGGGCACCCGCACCAGTTCAAACGACTGGTAGTAACGCACCTTCGGCCGCGACAGCATATCGCGGCGAAAGTCCTGCGCTGCCTGTTTGACGTTATCAACCCGGGCTACCGGGCGGCGAGCATTGCGGACGGCGTGAAAGCTCTTGACTGGCGTGATAATGCTCATGCAGTTCCTCCCGGCATGTTGGGCCGTAATCCGGAGCAAGCATGCCGGTCGATCATCGTGCTGGCAATGTGCGCTGGGGACAACAGTCGATGGCCGGCATTGGCAATTCCGCATTTTGTAGTAGGCTAGAAGCGCGATAGTGGCAGCAACATATCAGCACTCACAGGGAGGTGCGATGAGTCTTGGCACGAACTCCGGTTCACGATCATCCGGGGCCAGACCATCGGATCTCGTCGCCGATCTGCCGGGTTACGGCAAGGTGGATGAGGTGCAGTTTGCCGGCTACGCCTCGGTGCGAGGCAAAACCGGCAACAACGGCGCCGATGCCGCGGACGAAAAACTGTTTTACTGGTTTGTCGGCGCGCCGCAGCATGAGAAAAAGCCCACCATCCTGTGGACCAATGGCGGCCCCGGCTCCAGCAGTTTCTGGGGATTCTTTCTCGAAAATGGCCCGTACCGTATCGATGCCAAAGGCAAAATCCTTAGCCGCTACCCGCACGCCTGGAACAACCACGCCAACTACATGATCATCGAGCACCCGCTCAGTGTGATGTTGTCGGTAGCGCGCGACAAGGCAGATATCCCGACCTCGGTGGAGCAGGGCATCGCCCAGCTGTATCAGGCGCTGCTGAATTTTTTCGAGTTGCATCCGGAGCTGCTTGAAAATCCGCTGATTCTGGTGGGGGAGTCCTATGCCGGCACCTATTTGCCGCTACTGGCGCAGGCCATTGTCGACGGCAATAAAAAGGGCTATGCGAAAATCGATCTGCAGCAGATGACATTGTGTGATGCCTGGGTTGACCCAATGGTGCAGATGGCCATGGATACCAGCTGGGCATTCAGTCACGGGCTGATTTCTGCCGCGCAAAAGCAATGGCTCGATACCACCTACGCGGATCGACTCCCGGAGATCAATGCGGCTATTCAGCAGATTTGCGGCCTGTATATGACCAACACGGCGCAACTTGCTGATCCGTCATTCAAACCGATCTATGACTATCTGAACGATCCGGCGGTGCGCGAGGCGCTGCATATTCCCGCTGATTACCCGAAGATGACGAAAAACTGGTCGCAGGCGATTTCGGACAACTACCAGAGCCGGGTCATCGACTCCTACCGGCATGTAGTGCAGGCATTGCTGGATGGCAATCCCACACTCAGGGTGCAGGTCATCTCTGGCCTCAATGACGCCAAGGATTGCAATTTTCTCGGCACCGGCGCCTGGCTGGAACGTATCCAGGGGCCGGCAGCCTATGCCTTTCAATCGGCGCCAGCACTACAGTGGAAAGGGCAAGGCAAGGATGTGCTCGGCATGCTCCAGGATGGCGGTCAGTTAAGCTGGCTGAAAGTGCTTAACGCCGGCCATATGTGCGTGCGAGACCAGCCGCAGATTATTCATCATGTGTTGGCCGGCATAACATCCTGACCATTCTTGTAAATACGATAACAACAAGGACGATAACTTTATGACGAATCTTGACCAGAACAAACTGAAGCAGGCGCGGGAACTGTATGACGGCGCCATGGCAAAGATCGACAAGCTTCGCACCCTCAAGCCTTTTCTGATTGACCTGTCTCTGCGGGAAAACCCGGTGGGTGACCGCGTCGGCCAGACGCTGGCGGAGAAGCTGGCCATCCTGCCGAAGATGCGCCAGTTCGGCTTTGACAATATCCTGCTGGGCACGCTCGACTATTCCTATCCTGACGAGCTCGAAGTCGATGACGACTTCATGATGTACCTGCGGGATCACAACATCGACATGACCGGCGGCTTTGTTTTTACCCAGATCGGCATTGCCAGTCCCACCGGCCAGTTCACGCCGGATCCGTCCATGCTGAAGATGCAGGCCTATGGTGTGCCGAACTCGCTGCATGAGATTTATCTCAGCAAGGTCGGTATGAAGGGGCAGTACGACCGTGACACCCTGCGCCGCAGCGTCGTCGCCAGCATCAAGTGGATGAACGAGAATATTCGTGGCGAGAACGGTGGCAAGCCACGCCTGCTGATCAATATTGTCGACGGTTGCGATGCCTTTGCAGAAGATCCCGAGTTCGCCTGCGAGATAATGGCACTGCTGGCCGAGCAGGAGATCGAGGGCATCAACATCGAGGATGATCGCGGTACCTATATGCCATTTCAGGTTGGCGCTTTCATCGCCATGGCACGCACCTTCCTGCCACCGCCACTGAAAATTCTGGTGCATATGCATGCGGGGGGTGGCTTTGAGAATGCTTCGCTGATTGAAGCCTTGCTGAACGGCGCTGACGGTGCCTGGGGCGGGCTGCCGAAAAGCGCCGCGATTATCGGCCATGCCTCACTGGGTGAGCTGATCGCCAATCTGGTGCGCGCTGGCAATCCGCATATGGCTCAAACCTACAAGCTGCAGGAACTGTTGCCGCTCGCTACCAGCCTGCAAGTGCAGGATCAGGAGCGGCCGGTGCCGGACGATTATCCGATCCTGGGCAACAATGCCTACCGGCTGCCACTGTCGTTCTTCAAGCAGATTGAAGGAAGGTTTATGGACCTGGTGCCGGAAGCCATTGGTGGAAGCTACCGCTATCGTATCGCGCCAGTGGTCAGTGATACGGCAGTAATCGCCGGTCGGCTTGCGGAGGTTACCGGCCGCCGGGTGGAGGAGTTCTCACAGAAGGTGCTGGAGCAGATGCTGTTCCTGATGCGGCGCGATCTGCGAGCCGGCAAGCGGATTGTTTATGACGAGCCGGAGAACCTGTTGAAGTTGTATGCACGGGCAACGATCAGCGCCTAAAGCAGTATCAGGTTGTGGTCAGCATGGGGCTGCCACAACCTGATTTTCGGGGGTATCAGGCAAATCAGCCTGATTGTTACTCCTTGAACGGATTCAACCGGTCGCCGAGCTGATACTGCAGCGCCATCGGCAGCGGCCGCACGGTGGCCGCCACCAGCTTGTTCACCGCGCCGGGCACACATACCGGCTTGCCCTTCATCACCGCCTGCCAGCCTTCGCGCACCACTGCATCGGCATCCTGCCAGAGCAGGCTCGGTAATTTGCTGGCGGCGTCGCGGGTGCCCATCACGTCGTGGAATTCGCTGTGGGTAAAGCCGGGGCACAGGGCGGTGACATGAATGCCCTGCGGTTTCAGTTCCATATCCAGTGATTGCGAGATATTCAGCACATAACTCTTGATGCCGGTGTACAGCAGGCTGGCGCCTGGCGGTGACATGGCGGCGATCGATGACAGATTGATAATCCGGCCCCAGCCGCGCTCGCGCATGCCCGGCAACACCCGATGGCAGAGCTCGGTCAGCGCTGTCACCATCAGCTGTATTTCTGCCGCCAGTGTTGGCCAGGGCGTATCGGCGAAGGCGGTTTTGCCGGACAGGCCGGCATTGTTGACCAGCACATCAACAGCAATCTTTTTCTGGTAGGCAAACGCCATGATCGCCGCCGGTGCAGCCGGGTCGTTCAGATCTGCGGCAAATACGTCGCAGCGGATGCCATGTTCGCGCTGCAGTTCACTGGCTAGCTCCTGCAGACGCTCGGCGCGGCGCGCTACCAGCAACAGATCAAGACCTTCAGCTGCCAGATGGCGGGCAAAGGCAGCGCCAATGCCGGCAGAAGCGCCGGTGATCAGAGCGGTGCGATTCTGGTTAGTCATGGTGTCCTCACGAGTTGAACAGCGCGGGAATCTCGCGCTTGCCGATAAAAAAGTTTTGCCGGGCGCGGCCGATGTCGCTGCGATATGCCGCCTGTGGACCCTCCAGCAGAAACGGGTAGGGGATACGTCGCTGCGCGCGGGTAAAACCCCAGGTGCCGATGCCGAGATAAGTACCCGGCGCCACCCGACGGACTTCGTCGACCATATTGATGTCGCCACACAGCGAATGAAAGTGGCGATACACCAGCTGGTAGGCGGGGCGACCGTCGAAGCGCGATGCTGCAATCATGGTTTGCATCGGGTAGCGCTGAACCACTTTCCCGCGCTGGCGAAAGCTGTTGTAGCCGCGACCGTTGTTGGCATCGAGCGGGCGGAATGCCTTGCACAGCCAGCTGCCCATGGGGTTGCTGAGCGCCATCTGGCCAAGCTTTGTCGCCATCCAGCTCGGCTGGGCCAGCAGGCTGGCGGCGTATTCGCCGTTCATCTCGCTGATGGTTGGTGCCTCCAGTTTGAAAAACAGCTGCAGTAACTGGGCTGTTGAGTACTGGCGCAGTGCTGCAGCATATATGTCTTGTTGCATGGGGTTTGTCTCCTGATCTGGCGTTCCGGGCAACTTGTCTGGCCGTATGTTGAATACCATTCAAGGCGATCCTAAAGGTTTGTTGAATACTATTCAAGAGTTGCGATAAACGGCTAGAATGGGCCAGCTTGCGGTGCCCTCGCCGCCGCCGGCCATTTCAGGAGCAGCTAACCATGGCACAGACCAAACGTGATCAGGACCGGGCGGAAAAGCGTGATGAAATCATCGCCGCCGCCCGCACCCTGTTTATCGAGACCGGCTACGAGGACACCTCAATCAGCCGGCTGGCCGCCGCCGCCGGGGTCGCCCCCAACACCATCTACTGGTATTTCAAGGACAAGGATGAGGTGCTGGTGGCGGTTCTGGATGCTGAGTTTAACGAAGGTATCGCCGAGTACCTGCAACTGCCGGTCACCGACGTGGCGGAGCGATTGTTCTGGGTGGTGCAGCGGCTAGAGCGGGTCAGCCGTCTGGTCAGCACGGTACATTCGCGCCTTGATGCGTCCGAGACGATTAATCTATGGCACGAGCGCTTTCACACCATCAGCGAAGGGCTCTTGCGGGTATCGCTGCAACATGCCGGCTTGCCGGCAGATCGGATTGAAACGCGAACAAAAATCAGCGTTTTCACGGTGGAAGGTCTACTCGCCCACCCGATGAGTGAAGTGGACAAGCGGATTATTTGCCGGGAGCTGGTAAGGGTCTGAGTCACCGGAGTTGACCTGTCACGTTACGCTTTGGCAATAAGCGCCGAGCCGCATCCGATCATCAGCGCGCCGCCAAGTTTGCGCGGCACGCCTGATGTCAGGCCACAGCGCAGACGATCAACAAGGTGAGTGGCGAGTACCACGTAGACCATCTTTACGCCGCCGACGGTGATGGTGGTGATCACTGCAATCAGTGCGATATCCGCTATGCCAATGTTCCCCATGTCCACCAGAATCGGGAACAGGCTGGCGTAGAACAGAATGGCTTTGATGTCGCCCAGAGTAACGGCCAGCCCGGCGAGAAAATCAGTGAGCAGGGAAGTGGTTAGTGTTGCGCTGCGAGGTATTGTCAGTAACGGTTTTGACCGTAAAAGGGAAATGCCGAGCAAGATCAGATAGGCGCCACCGGCATACTTGATCAGTGAAAACAGTGCGCCTAGCCAGCCGGCCAGCAGGGTCATGCCAAGCAAGGCCATGGCGATAAACAGCAGATCCCCGACGACAATACCAAGCGCAGCAGCGGCACCATTTCGCCGTCCGACACTGGCCGATCGCGCCACCACCAGCGCCACACTGGCGCTCGGCATGGCGGCCAGCGGCAGCATAACAATCAACAGTGTCAGTGCTTCAGATGGACCCATGGATAACTCGACCCTGAGGTTGGCTCAAGCGGGTGTCCTGAAGGGCCTGGCCTGCAGGCCTTGTGCTTGAGCGGCGTTTTGTCGTCATTCTGCTGGCTTGCTTTCGGGCGCTGATGGGAAGACTACTGCTTCATCACCTTCCTGCCAGGGCCGGAATCTGGCCATGACCTGATGGAATGCCGGGTGTTCCAGCCAAGCTGTCAGCCACCGTTGCAGATTAGGGTAGGGCAGGCTGAAAAACACCTCTCGATCCACATGGGCGAACTGACGCACAAACGGCATGATGGCGATATCGGCGATGCTGATGCTGTTCCCCAGCAGGTATTGGCTGCTGGCTAACAGATCTTCCAATGCCTGCAAGAATAGCTCGCCTTGCTGCCGGTACTCCAGCTGGCTGAGTTCCGGATGGCGATCAGCATATTTGTAGCGATCCAGCCAGTGTTTGAATTCGTTATCGTTGCGATCCATCAGGGCTTTGGCGCTGGCTAAATCCACGTTTAACAAACCTTGCGGATCGTTCTGCAGCAGCGCCCACTGCAGTATTTCCCTGCTTTCCTCAATGACCTGTCGCCCGGAGCCATCACTCTCAGCTAGCTGTAGAACGGGGACGGTTCCTTTGGGGCTGATGGCCAGCATCTGCGCCGGTTTGTTCTTCAACACGATTTCCCGTAGCTCCACTTTCTGCCTGGCAAACACGATGCCGAGCCGCGCGCGCATGGCGTACGGACAACGGCGAAACGAGTACAAGCGGGGCAGTGAGGTCGCGATAGTGTGTTTCCCGGTTAAGTTAGCTGCCAGAGAAAATATCAGGCTATTACCGCCTGTGCTTGCCGTCCAGTACGAGCCGCTCGACTGCCTGTTCCACCTTGTTCAGTGCATCGTGCAACGCATCCCTGGCAGCGAAGAGTCGATCCGGCTCGATTGGCGCGCCGATGGTCATGGTGATACGCCAGGGTAGAATCGGCAGGAACACTAGCGGTGATCCCAGCCACAGCCAAACCATCAACGCTCGCCACTCAATAGCCAGCGGAACACAGGCCAAAATGGCGGCAGCGCCGAGCAGGCCGGTTAGCGAAACTCCCCAACGCTTGAGCCCTGTCAATCGTGGCACAACCAACACCCATGCCAGCCATCGCGCACGCAAGAAAACCGGGCAGGTGTAATGAGATCCGTGAATGCCCAGTGGAACAATCGGCACATTGGCATCGCGGGCAATCTTGAGAAACCCGGTGCGGCCGCCGAAATCGACATGGTTAGCCTGCCATACCGGTCGCAGCGTTTCGTGATCGCCGCCTGGAAAAATAAGGATAGGCACCTTGCGTGCCAGAGTCTGCCGAGCTGCGTCATAGGTTGATGGGATGGCGCCAATCGCCTTCAGTAGCCGCGACAGAGGAAAAACATGGAAGCCCTGTGGCAGGGCGAACCCGGCCAGCGGGCGGCGCGGGCCGACCTGACGCAGATACAGCGCGATTATGCACATAATCTCGGCAATGCCGGCCCCCGCCGAGTGGTTGGCAACCAGCAGGTAGGGGCCGTCCTTCGGCAAATTCTCGACACCGCGCAGGCGTGGCCTGAATAGTACGCGCACCAGCGGCCAGAGCACGGCATTGGCAATGCGAACGACCAGAGGAGAGAAAACACCGGGCTGATCAACTTCGATGCCGCGAGCCCAGTCGGAGGTGCTTTTCGGGATCAGACTCATAGGTGTTTCCTGCTCTGCGGGCTGAATCTCTCGCTAATCATCAATAGCAAACTCGGGGTTTCCCCAGTCCTTCAGGTCTTCCAGCTCCAAACTAAGTGTGATGCGATGTGAAAAATCGTGGTCTGGCTCTTTGGCAGGAGTTACTGACTTGTCGGATTCAGTGATTACTCCCTCTGGCTGGTAATAATTGATGACCATGCCCGAGCTTGATACCCCTAACAAATTCTCGCCGTATGAATCTGACGAATCCGGAATCAGGAAATAGCGATTTCCATCGGAAGCCTTGTACCAACCAACCGCATTTCCTGTGTTTCCATCTGGCGGAGAGTTTAGCCAGCCAATAATATTGGCGAAATAATAAGCTGGTGTTCCCGCCGACAGTTTTAGCTTCACACCAAAGCCGCCTTCATAAATCTCTGCTGTAACTTTTATAGTGGAATCTTTGTTTCCTATACCGGAATACGATCTTAGTGCGGTAGCTACATCTTCTGCAGTCCCGCTTTGGATATATATCCAGCTCTCACCGTCGGCTACTACATCGCCCTCTGGCAAATGGTCGAACTTAATGACTGGCTCGGCGCCGTCAGTGGCAGCCGACGATTTCGAAAATATTCTCTTGATTAGCCATGTAATAATTATCAGAAAGCCAAGTACAGCAAGAAAATTCCCCATGATTTCCTTTCTCGTGTAACTATTTAATAACTCACCGAAGCGCCGATTACTGCAGAATTGAATGTTGCTCCGCAATGACCTCCGGGTGTCTGGAGGCAATCTGTATCAGCGCCAATGCTGCACCAGATGGCTTGCGCCGACCCTGCTCCCATTCCTGAAGCGTTCGTGGTGAGATCTGCAGAGCCATGGCAAATTGTGCTTGGGTGAGGCCCGTCCGCAGGCGAGCCTCAGCCACTTCATTGGGCGCGATTGGGGTAATGCGAGCCGCTTTACCAGCCTTCATTTCACGCACTGATGTCAGCAGCTTTTTTCCCAGCTCTTCGCCGGAGATTGCTGCAGGTTTGGATGCGGTTGTTCTAGTCATGCTCTATCTCCTCGCGGATTGCCTTGAGCAGGTATGACGGTATGTTGGAGCGAACACTTTTTGCGTAAACCACCAGCAACCAGATTTCGCCACTGGCCAGACGGGTAAAGTAGATCACTCGTACCCCGCCGCGTTTGCCTGTGCCTGCTCGAGACCAGCGAACCTTGCGGCAGCCGCCACTGCCAGGGATGACGTCTCCCGCTTGCGGGTTGGCGGCAATCCAGGTGCAGAAGGCGCCGTGTTCTTCTTCCGACCACAGGTTTTTTGCATCCGCCGTAAAGGTTGGTGTCTCTACAACGGTATGCACGGGAGAAAATATACGTCTCTGACGTAGTTGTGGCAAGCCGGCATGTTGTGGCTCTGACAGGTGAAGTGAGGGGAGTGGTTAGCGTACGCTGAGATAACTCTATGTTTTTGATCGTGTTGTTGCGGTCGCGCCAAGTTGTCAAGTGCTGACTTGAGCTGCGTGGGGCGATAAATCTGCTGCGTCGTGATGCTGGCGAGGCTGAATGGCGGTTATCCGATGTGTAGGGCGGGAGAATACTTACGCCAGCTAGCAAAGGTTGCCGCACCTATCAGACAAAATGTCTCCACATATGAGTCTGATGGAGGCGGTTTGTCTGGCGTCCTTTATTTTTTTGCAGGCTTCTTCCCCCTCAGCGCCGCCGCAAATGAACGCTGCGCCCACAGTGCTGCCTGTTCGCGATCATCCATGATCTCGTCCGGCGCCAGGTAGTAGGACATCTTCATCACCTTGCCCTGCTTGTGATACTCGAATGGCCCCAGCCCCAGCTCCTCGAAAAACGCCACGTTCTGTGCATCGGCTTTCAGGTACAGGGTGTCGTCTGCCACCAGGCCAAACATCAGGCCCTGATGGTAGATGCCATAGCCGCCAAACATTTTTCGGGCGCTGATGGGGCCGAAAAGTTCGAACACTTCCTGCAGGTATCGGGTGAATTCGCTCATGGAGATTTTGCTCGCCGGGGTTTGTCAGAGGGCTGCTTCTTCAATGGCTTTGCCGGCGTCTCGCTACTGATCACGCCGGCTGCCGCCAGTCCCAACAGACGGCGGAACTTGGGGCATTCCATATGGCTAGGTGCAGAGCAGACGGCCGCATGACGCAGGCCGTCGCGCATCGCCGTCAGCTTTTGAATAGTCCTGTCGAGCTCGTCCGCCTTGCC
Source organism: Alcanivoracaceae bacterium (assembly GCA_041592575.1). Taxonomy (GTDB): domain Bacteria; phylum Pseudomonadota; class Gammaproteobacteria; order Pseudomonadales; family Alcanivoracaceae; genus PGZG01. The sequence goes on along the minus strand of JBFHPX010000003.1, from coordinate 2,485 downwards.
CACCAGCATCGCCCTGTCTATGTCCGGGTTCCCTCTGGAGCCCAGCATGCGGCCGATTTCATCCAGTGAAAACCCGGCTGCGCGGCCCAGTGCAATCAGTGCCAGCCGCTCCAGAACGTTGGCGCCGAACACCCGGCGTAACCCTTGCCGGCCAACAGAGGTGATCAGCCCCTTTTCTTCATAGAAGCGAAGCGTCGAGGCGGGCACGCCGGAGCGTTTGGCAACTTCAGCGATATCCATGATGCCCCCTTGACCTCAAGTCGACTTGAAGTCGTACGCTGACATCCTGTGCCGATCAAGGCAAGCCTGGGAGAGAAATATGAACTATTTACTAGCCACCTTATTCATCGGCATGGGTGCGACGGCAGTGATGGATCTGTGGGGCGTAATAAGAAAGCCGCTGCTCGGCGTGGCGCCGCCAAACTATGCGCTGGTCGGCCGCTGGATCGGCCATATGAAGCACGGCCAGTTTCGCCATGAGGCGATCGCGAAATCCGCGCCGGTGCGTGGAGAGCACGCCCTTGGATGGACGGTGCATTACCTGATCGGCATTGCATTCGCCGCCGCGCTGATCGGTATCTGGGGAATTGGATGGATTCACCAACCAACGCTTGGCCCCGCACTTGTTGTTGGCATTGGCACCGTGGCCGCACCGCTTTTGCTGATGCAGCCGGGCATGGGGGCAGGCATTGCCGCCTCACGAACACCGCACCCCGCGTCTGCGCGTCTGCAGAGTGTTATTACCCATGCGGTGTTTGGTTTGGGGCTTTATGTAGCGGGGCAGGTGGTGCATTTCGTCTGCTTGATATAAGTCGCCGCTTTGGCGGGAAATTTTCGTTATCAGGTCAACCACACTTTGGAGAATAAAATGCGTATTCCAGCTCGCTTTGCACCCATCCTTTTTAGTGCTTTGCTCTCGGCAATCATGGTCTGCATCGTTTCAGCTTTCGTTATCGCGATCTCGCAGGGTCTGCATGCCGGGTTCCTCACGCAGTGGCTCAGGAGCTGCATAACGACATGGCCAGTAGCTTTTGCAGCGGTGTCGGCTGTGGCTCCCTGGGTGCGGAGGGTGGTCAGTAGAATAACCGTCTGATCCACACGCTGGTTAATGGGCCAGGGAGGGCACCTCGGCGTCGATGACAGGTTTCCTGTCCGTGGCCAATTTCATCTGATTAGGAAGCAGCCTTGTTATAAATTACAGGCATCTTCCCCTTCCAGTCGTTCCAGATGTCGTTGCTGGTGATCAAATCTGCCATAAAGTGCGCCACATTTATCCGGCTGGTGGTGCCGGGGTTAAAGATGGCGCTGCGAACAGGGGAGGGATGTACTTCATACTCCGTGACCTGATCCTGATTGATCAGGCTGTCAGGCCGAACCACCGATCATTCGATGGCGTCGTCGTGCGGGCCGACGTCCTACCTGGTCTGGCTGGCCTGAATATATCTGCCCATATCTCCATCCCGCACATCATCCAGCTCCCCCGCCAACTCCTCCGACCGCTTCATCACTTCCCCCCAATACCGAATCCTTTCCGCATCATCCATTCGCCCGAAATCCTTCCGGTCCGGGATCTTGCCAAACGGCAGGCTGGCAACCCATTCGGCGCTTGGGCAAAGAATCAGCACGTTGTCATAGTGTTGCGGGTTGCCGCGGCGCCAGCTGAGCATTTTGTCGAACCAGCCGGGGGTGATGTGCGGGTAGAAGTGCGGGTAGAGCACCAGCGAGTCGTCGCTGAAGGGGATGTCGAAGTGGTAGTCGGTGACTCCACCGTCGTAGTACATGCCGGGGCCGGCGCCGTGGATATCTTCAACGGCGCTCAGTGCCAGCGGGATCGAACCGGAGGCCATCACGGCGTCGCGCAGGTTGTGTTGGCTCAGTGGTACGCGGTGGGTGGGCAAATCATCCATGGCGTAGAACGGTGGTTTGCCCTGCGGCGAATGGAACAGCACGCGCTCGAAGAAGGCGCCGAGGGTGTTGCGGTGGACGGCGTTGGCGGTGGCGGCCATCAGTAGTGCGGCGGCCTGCACCGGGCGGTGCTTGCTGGCGTTCAGCCCCTTGGCGCGGCAGGCGATCAGGTTGAGGCGCATGATCGGGTTGTTGAGGATTTCCTGGACGTTTTGTTCGCCCGGAATGGCGGCGTCGAGGATCGTGCGGCACAGGGCGGTGACTTGCTCGACGTTCATGCCTTTTTCAAAGCAGACATGCTGGTAGGCGTGGGCGAAGCGTTTCGAGGCGGCGTGTGCATCCTGTTGGGCGTAGCAGGCGAAGCGCCAGGCGCCGGCAGAACTGCCGATCATGTCCAGCGGGGTGCTGCGATCCTTGAAGAATTCGCCGATCAGGTATTGATCGAGGCCGAACAGGGCCATCCATTTCGGCCCGCCACTGGCGCCCACGATCACCGAGAAGTCCTGCTGGCGCAGGCCGTGGTCAAGCAGATGTTGGCGGGCGCGGGGGCCGGCAATCAGTTGCAGGGCTTTCACTGGCG
>JBFHPX010000002.1:0-27426 GCA_041592575.1 Alcanivoracaceae bacterium | reverse complement strand
TATCGATGACCTCGATGCCGAGATCTTCCAGCGTGCGTTCGTTGACCGTCTGCGCCACCTGATTCATCACCGTTTCGCGCTCGCCAGCCACCACGTCATTGACGGTGCGCTTGGAGAACTCGTCACGCAAAGCCTGCTGAACCCGGCCGTCAACACGCTGCTGGGCTTCCGCCTGAATGCGCATGCTGTCGGTGCTGCCGCTGCCAAGCGTGGTGACATAACGCTGTACATCGGCAATACGCCAGATCACGAACGAATCAACGTTCAGCACCTTCTTTTCCGAGGTCAGGAAGGGCTGGGTCGGAACATCGTGGGTCAGCACCCGGCCATCGACACGTATCACCGATTGCAGGAACGGCAACTTGCCATAAATGCCCGGCTGGATATCGCTCTTGATGATCTTGCCGAACTGCTTCAGCACCGCCTTTTCAGTTTCATTGACGACGTAGTAGGACTCCGAGCCAATCACCAGCACCAGAGCAACGAACGCGAGGAATAATGTGCTTCTCTGTGACATCAGCGGATCTCCCTTGTGCGGCTGCCATAGCCGGTCTGCGGGCGCTCACTTGCCGATGAGGACTTGGGCGCCGCCACACCGCTGTCGCTGGTGCCGGGCGCGGCCTGGGCACGGCTTTCCTTGTGCTGCTTGATCATCTGATCCAGCGGCAGATAGAGCATGTTGTTGCCGGATTTGGTGTCGATCAGCACCTTGCTGGCACCGCTCATGACCTGCTCAATCGTTTCCAGATAGAGACGGTCACGGGTCACCGCCGGAGCGCGACGATACTCGGTCAGCAGGGCCTCGAAGCGCTGGGCATCACCCTGGGCGCGAGCGACAACCTGCTCCTTGTAGGCCTGTGCCTCTTCGCGCAAACGACGGGCACGACCGCTGGCGTCCGGAATCACGCCATTGGCGTAGGTCTGGGCCTCGTTGCGGAACCGCTCCTCGTCTTCCTTGGCGCGCGCCACATCGTCAAACGCATCGCGAACAGCTTCCGGCGCGGCGGTGCGATCCAGAATCAGTTCCACAATCAGCAGGCCGGTGTTGTAGCGATCCAGATACTCCTGCAGGCGAGCACGGACATCGGCGCCGATTCGTTCGCGTTCCTCAATCAGCACCTGATCCATGGTCGAGGCGCCCACCACCTGACGCAGGGCGCTCTCGACGGCGTGCTTGAGCACCGCCTCGGAATCAGCAACACGCAGCACGTAGGTCTGCGCATCCACCACCCGATACTGCACCTTCAGATTGACGCCGACGATATTGGTATCACGGGTCAGCATCTCTTCCTTGACGCTGTACTCGCGCACCTGATCAACGTTGACCCGGCGGAACGTTTCCACCGGCGGCCAATGCCAGTTCAGACCAGGCCCCAAGGTGCGGTCGTACTTGCCAAAGCTCAGCACCACAGCACGGTCCTGCTGCTGGACCGTAAAGGCGCCCCAGAACAGGTACAACACCACCAGCGCCACCAGCACGATGGCGGTGACAGACGCACCACCATTGCCACTGCTGCCACCGCCGCCTTTACCGCCAAACAGCCCGGAAAACTTGCCGCGCAGGTTCTTCAGTACTTCGTCCAGATCCGGCGGACCTTGATCACCGCCACCACCCCAGGGATCTCGGGGCTTGTTTCCGCCAGGTTCATTCCAGGCCATTGAATTCTCCGCTTTTCGCGCTTAGTGAGAGGCTTCGGGATTGTAGGAAGGCGTATTTTCCGCTGCAACCTCAGGGGGAACCGTGAAGACGTCTTGCTCTTCCAGCTGCGCTTCCCGCAAAAGCCGCAGGAAGTGTACCCGGTTCAGGCGCACTCTGAGCAGAAGATTGCCATCAGCATCATTTTGTTCGGCCAAAACTTCGCCTGCCTCATGCAACCGCGCCCGCAATCGACCTGCTGCTGGCGCCGGCAAACGAATCCAGCGATCGACCCAATCCGCTGCCAGTCGCTCGGCCATGGCCTGATGCAAAAGCTCGATGCCGTCGCCGGTGACAGCGGACACCCAGACCCGGATTGCCTTGCCCTCGTCGTCACGATCAATTCGCGGCGGCATGTCGAGCAGATCTATCTTGTTGAATACATGCAAAAAAGGAACGGCATCTGCCCCGATCTCCGCCAAAACGGCCTCTACGGCAGCGATGTTCTCATCACGCTCATCGCTGGCCGCATCGGTAATATGCAGCAACAGGCCGGCGCTCAGGGTTTCCTCCAGCGTCGCCCGGAAAGCCTGCACCAGCCGGTGCGGCAGATGCCGGATAAAGCCCACGGTATCGGCGAGAATGGTCGGCCCGACGCCGGGGATACGGACCTTGCGCAGGGTCGGGTCGAGGGTTGCAAACAATTGATCGGCGACATAAACGTCGGCATCGGTCAGCCGGTTGAACAGGGTCGACTTGCCGGCGTTGGTATAGCCGACCAGTGACACCAGCGGCGTTTCTGCCCGCTCCCGGGCGCGGCGGCCCTGGGCACGCTGGCTGCGTACCTTGTCGAGTCGGGCCTCAATGGCGCGAACCCGCTCACGGACCAGACGACGGTCGGTTTCCAGCTGGGTTTCACCCGGGCCACGCAGACCGATACCGCCCTTCTGCCGCTCAAGGTGGGTCCAGCCACGCACCAATCGGGTCTGCATATGGCGCAGCTGGGCCAGCTCGACCTGCAGTCGGCCTTCGTGGGTGCGGGCACGCTGGGCAAAGATATCCAGAATCAGGCCAGTGCGATCAAGCACCCTGGTTTTTACCACCCGCTCGATATTGCGCTCCTGGGCCGGGGTCAGAGCATGATTGAAAAGCACCACATCGATTTCATGCTCGGCGACCAGGCTGGCAATTTCCTCGGCCTTGCCGGAACCGACATACAGGGCCGCATCGGGCCGATCACGGCGGCCGGTCACTTCCAGAATCGGCAGTACCCCGCTGGATGACACCAGATGGTGAAATTCGTCGAGGTCTTCACGGCCAGCACCGTCGGGCAGATCGATATGCACCAGCAACGCCCGCTCGCCGACATCGGTACGGGTGGCTTCGGCACGGTCAAAAAGATCCATCAATAGCCCTCAGCACAAAAAGCCACGCATTGCGTGGCTTTTTGCAGGTTCAGTAATCCGCTGTACCGGGAATCAATCAGCGTCGTAATCGTCATCCGCCGGCAGGCCGTTGGCACCGACTGCAGGAGCAGTGCTGCGCGGGTTGCGCGCCGGAACGACGGTGGAAATCGCATGCTTGTACACCATCTGGCTGACGGCATTCTTCAGCAACACCACGTATTGGTCAAAGGATTCAATCTGGCCCTGCAGCTTGATGCCGTTGACGAGGAAAATGGAAACCGGAATACGCTCTTTCCGCAGGGCGTTCAGGAAAGGGTCTTGTAGCGAGTGCCCTTTTGACATGGTGGTAACTCCTTGGATGATCCTGAAAAAGTGGGCGCCCAGCAGTTCGGGCAAGTCATAGCAAAAACCTTGGATCAGCGCAGCTATTGGCTTCCGCGCCTGCTGCTTGGGTTCAACTAAACACCGAATCCAGCAAGGGCGCAAGCCGGCTTTCCAGCTGCTCTATCAGGCCGGGAGCGTCACTGTCGAACCACTCCAGATCCGGCCAGCCACGCAACCAGGTAAACTGGCGCTTGGCCAACTGGCGAGTGGCGATAATGCCGCGCTCGACCATCTCTTCATATCCGCACCGGCCATCCAGATAATCCCAGACCTGACGGTAACCGACTGCCTTTATCGCCGGCAGTTCCCGATGCAGATCCGCACGTTGTCTTAGCCGCTCGACTTCTGCCACCAAACCTTGCTCAAGCATGGTGTTAAAGCGGATGGCGATACGCTCGTGCAGCAGCGCTCTGGATGTCGGCGCCAATGCGAAACTGTTCGTAGTATAGGGGAACGTCCGGGAGCCGCCATCTCCGGTGTCCGACAATGCGACAGATTGCTGCCGACGGTGCAAAGCCGACAGCGGTTCTCCGCTAATCCGGTATACCTCCAGCGCCCGCTGCAGGCGCTGGCCATCATTCGGCTTCAGCCTGGCTGCGGTTTCAGGGTCGACCTCGGCAAGCAGCCGATGCACTTCCGGCCAGCCCCGCACTCGAGCGATGGCATCGATATCCGCTCGCACCTGCGGGTCTGCCGCCGGCAGGTCAGCCAGCCCCTGTTGCAGCGCCTTGAAATACAGCATGGTGCCGCCAACCAGCAGCGGCACCCGACCGGCGGCGTGGATATCGGCGATCTCACGCAGGGCATCCTCGCGAAAACGCGCTGCCGAATAAGGTTCGGCCGGATCCAGAAAGCCAAGCAGCCGGTGCGGCGCCTTCGCCAACACCTCCGGCTCCGGCCGGGCGGCGCCAATGTCGAGCCCCTGATAAACCAGCGCGGAATCGACGTTGATGATCTCCAGCGGCAAGCGCTGGACCAGCTCAACGGCAGCACCGGTCTTGCCGGAGCAGGTCGGCCCCATCAGGAATACAACCGGCTTCATCGCAGCCATCCTACCGGCCCCGCATGAACAGGCGGTCAAGATCCTTCAGCGACATCTGCGTCCAGGTCGGTCGGCCGTGATTACACTGGCCGCTACGCTCCGTGGCCTCCATGTCGCGCAACAGCGCATTCATTTCGGCAATGGTCAGGCGGCGATTGGCGCGCACGCTGCCATGGCAGGCCATGGTCGACAACAGTTCATCCAGCACCGATTCGATTCGGCTGCTGTTGCCGTGAGTAAGCAAATCAGACAACACATCGCGCACCAGCGCTTCGTGATTGGCATCGCGCATCAGCGCCGGCACTTCTCGCACGCTCAGGGTCTCCGGACCGGCGCGCTCAATCACAAAACCGAGTCGTTCGAATACCTCCGGCGATTGCTCGGCAAAATCGGCTTCGCGCGTGGACACCGCCATCGATAGCGGCACCAGCAATGGCTGGCTGCGCACCTTGTCTTCCGCCCAGGCGGACTTCAGGCGCTCATAGGTAATCCGTTCGTGGGCCGCATGCATGTCCACCAACACCATGCCTTCAGTGTTCTCGGCGAGAATAAAAATGCCGTGCAACTGGGCAATGGCAAAACCCAGAGGCGGTGCCACATCATCGGCCGTCTGTGCCATCGCCGGAGCAGAAAAAGATGACGCTGACTCGGCAACGCGCGGCCGGACAAGATCGGCATATTGCGCCGCCTGTTCCATACCCCGGCCGGAGAATGACGGGCGTGACGCCATCGGCGTACCGAGCGCCAGACCGGACTGCTCCGATAGCACCGGTGTCGCCACGGCAACGGCGTCCTGCATCGCACCACGCTCCGCTGTCGGCTGCTCGCTGCCGGGACGAACATCAGCAATGGCGCGATGCAACGACCGATACAGAAAATCATGAACCATGCGCTGCTCGCGGAAACGCACTTCATGTTTGGTCGGATGCACATTGACGTCGACCTGCGCCGGGTCCAGCTCAAAAAACAGTACGTAGGCAGGATGACGACCGTGATAGAGCACATCCTGGTAGGCCTGACGCACCGCATGGCTGACTACACGATCGCGAATCACCCGGCCATTGACAAAGAAGTACTGCAGGTCCGATTGCGAGCGGGAGAAAGTCGGCAGCCCAAGCCAGCCATGCAACCGCAAACCGCCATGCTCGATATCCACGGCAATGGATTGTTCCATAAAGGCGCCACCACACAACCTTGCAATACGCTGGCAGCGATGCGCGTCGCTGGTCGCGGCCGGCAACTGGTGCACCACCTTCTGGTTATGCACCAAACGAAATGCGGTGCTGAACTCACTCAGGGCAATACGGCGGAATACTTCTTCAAGATGATTGAACTCGGTTTTCTCGGCACGCAGAAATCGACGTCGCGCCGGCGTGTTGAAGAAAAGGTCACGCATTTCCACCGTGGTGCCACGCGGATGCGATGCCGGTTGTACCTGTGCCGCCATATCACGACCCTCTACCGACACCTGCCAGCCTTCCGGGTTGTCGGCCACATTCGAGGTCAGGGTCAGACGTGATACCGAGCTGATTGCCGCCAGCGCTTCGCCGCGAAAACCAAGCGATCCTATCGCTTCCAGATCATCAAGCGTGCGAATCTTGCTGGTAGCATGCCGCGACAACGCCAGCGGCAGATCATCGGCGCCTATGCCACTGCCATTATCACGCACCCGGACCAGCTTGACGCCACCCTGCTCCGCATCCACCTGAATCTGGTCAGCCCCGGCATCCAGAGCGTTCTCCAACAGTTCCTTGAGCACAGATGCCGGCCGCTCGACCACCTCACCTGCGGCGATCTGGTTGGCAAGACGCGGATCCAGCAACTGAATGCGAGACACAGGATTCCCCCGATTGAAAACAAAGAAGACAAAAGAGCTGGCTTCAGCCCGGCGGAATTTTCAGTACCTGGCCGGCACGAATGGAGTCCCCGCGCAGCTTGTTATGCTCACGCAGCGAGTTCTCCGAGACTGAATACCGCCGGGCTATGGAAGACAAGGTTTCGCCGCTGGCTATCTGATGCGTCGATGGCCGCGAGCCGCCACCCTTGCGGCGTTGTTCCGCATACCAGGTTTCCGGTTGCGGATGCATCTCGAAATACTTGTTCAGGCCATGAACGATAGCCCTGACTAATTTTTCCTGATGCGCACTGCTACGCAGATTCTTCTCTTCAGTGCGATTTGAAATAAACCCGGTTTCCACCAACAGCGACACCATGCTCGGCTCCTTCAGTACTGCAAAGCCGGCCTGCTCTACCTTGGTACGATCACCGTGCAACTTGACCACCTGGCCCATTTCTTCAAGCATCATACGCCCCAGCACCATGCTGTGGGCGAGGGATCCGGACGTGGTCATGTCCGCCAGAACATTCAACAGCGAATTGTTCTCCCGTTCTTCCTGATACACCCCGGCGACCCGGTCAGAGTCGTTGGCGATGCGCGCCAGATAGCTGGCCTTGGCGCTGGTGGAACCACGATGGGAAAGGGCAAAAATTGAGGCACCGTGGGCTCGGGAATCGGTAAAGGCATCAGCGTGGACTGACAGGAATACATCAGCATTATGTTTATCGGCGGCAATCCGGCGTCGATCTGCCAGCGGTACATAGTAGTCGCCGGTACGGACCAGAACCGCGCGCATGCCGGGCTGCTTGTTGATGTAGTCAGCAAGACGACGGGAAATCTGCAACACCACATCTTTTTCCCGAGTTCCGCTAGGCCCAATTGCACCCGGATCCTGACCGCCGTGTCCCGGATCAATGGCGACAATCATTGGCCGGCCACTCGGTCGGGTTTCCCCTATCACCACCGGTGCCCGGGCCGGAGCGGTGGTGGCGACCTTGTCGCTTTCCGGGTCAAGATCATTTAGCAGATCCACCACCAGTCGCCAGCCACTGTTATCCGCTGGTGGCAACATGATGGTTTTCGGTCGTTGTGCACTGTGCAAATCCAGCACCACCCGCACCTTGTCGGCGGCATGCTGGCCGGTACGAATTTCACGAATCGGAGTATTGCCGAGATCAAGCGTGGCGAAATTGAACTCGAGACTGGCACCGGTCAGGTCGACAACAATGCGGTCCGGATTGCTGAGCTTGTCAACGGTGTGATCGAGAGGGCCCTGCAGATCGAAAACGAGACGTGTGAAGTCCGGCGCCTTGCTCATCCGCACTGAGTCGATACGCTGGGTCGCGACCACCGCACTGCACCAGCAGCACAGCATCACCAGCAGCATTCGAACTGACCACTTCATCATGCCTGTGCGGACTCCGGGAAGTTCAGCGTTGCTTCACGGCCGCCGGCAGATGGCGCCAGTGTCACAACCAGTGTCGGCTTCGGCAGTGCCGCGCCGGCCCGTTGCGGCCACTCTACCAGACAGAGTGCATTTTCGTCGAAATAGTCGCGGCCACCGATCATCTCCAGCTCCTCGGCATCGGCCAGCCGATACAGATCAAAGTGGTAGATCGGCCGGTCATGAAGCCGATACGGCTCGACGATGGTATAGGTCGGGCTTTTGACCGCACCAACATGACCGAGCGAGCGCAACCAGCCGCGCACCAGCGTGGTTTTGCCGGCGCCAAGATCGCCCTGCAACCAGACCACGCCGTTGTTAACACGTTCCGCCAACGCCGCACCGAGCGCCTCGGTGGCGTGATCATCGGCAAGCCATAGCGTTTCTGTCGTCACCCGTCGATTCCATTGGTGATGCCGTTAAGTAGTCGCCGCACATGCGGCATCAAATCGGTCGCCAGCAAGCCGCGCTCACCCTGATGCTGCACCGCGCGATCCGCCGCCATTGCATGCACCAAGGCACCGAACCTTGCCGCGTCAAACGGCGCCAGTCCCTGCGCCAGCAGCGCGCCAATAATGCCGGACAGGACATCGCCCATGCCACCGCTGGCCATGCCCGGATTGCCCGCATCCACCAGTGCCAGATCGGTATCTGGCCCGGCAATCAGGGTGCCGGGGCCCTTCAGCAACACGGTCGACTGATAGCGCCCCGCCAGCACTCGCACTGCGGTAAAGCGATCCTCTTGCACCTCGGCGGTACTGCCATCCAGAAGCCGCGCCGCCTCACCGGGATGCGGCGTCAGCACCGTTGGCGACGCCCATTGGAGCTGATGGCTACTGATCAGGTTCAATGCATCGGCATCCAGCACCAGCGGCAGGTGGCTGGCCAGCACCGCCCGCAGTAACGCCAGGCCCCAGACGTCCTGACCCAGACCTGGCCCGCACACCACCACGCTGGCGCGAGCCAGCAGCGGCGCCAGGTCGCTGTCCTGCTCAATGCCGCGCGCCATGATTTCCGGGCGCCGACTGATCAGCGCGCTGACATGGCCCGGCCGGGTGGCGACACTGGTTAGCCCGGCACCGCTGCGGGCCGCCGCCTCGGCGGCCAGCATGACCGCGCCGGCATAGCCATAATTGCCACCAACCACCAGCACATGGCCGTGATCGCCCTTGTGGGCATCGCGGCGACGGCGCGGCAGCAGCAACGACAAATCCTGCAACCGCACGCGCTGACAATCCGCCTCCAGCGACTGCTGGATCTCCGCCGGAATCGCCAGATCTTCGAAATACAGCTGGCCGCACAGCGCCGGCCCGGCTCCAGTTAACAGACCGCGCTTCATGCCGACAAAGGTGACGGTGACATCGGCACGCACCGCCGCTCCCGAGGCCGCGCCGGTGTCGGCACTCAGCCCGGAAGGAATATCCAGTGCCAATACTGGCAGACCGGACTGGTTCACGGTGTCGATCAGCACCGCCTGCCCGGCACGCACCGAGCCACTCAGGCCGGTGCCAAGCAGGCCATCCACAATGAGGTCGTGGTTACTGAAATCCGGCCGGATCTGGCCAAGCACCGTTACCGGCACACCATCGTCCAGCGCCCGCTCCGCCATGGTGCGGGCATCGCCCTTCAACTCACCAGGTCCAAGCGTGGCATATACCTGTGGCTGCAACCCGGCCCGGAGCGCCAGCAGCGCCACCACATAGCCGTCGCCACCATTATTGCCAGCGCCGCAGACAATCGCCGGCTGCCGGCAATCTGGCCAGTGCTCCTGCAAACGCCGGAACGCTGCCTCGCCAGCGCGGATCATCAGCGTTTCACTGGCGATGCCGGCCTGCGAAATGGCGCGGCGATCCAGCTCGCGCACCCCGGCGGCGTTATGCAGCATCTGCGGAAACTCTCTGGCTGGCATATTTGCACCCCTCGTGAATGGCGACGATTATAGCCCTCCCTGCCGACAAGCTCATGGCCTTCCGTGGAACTCATCGAACTGGCATCGCAGATCAAGCACTGGGGCCGCGAACTCGGCTTCCAGCAGGTCGGCATTGCCGACACCGACCTGACTCTGGCCGAACAGCGGCTGGATGCCTGGCTGGCCGAGGGGCATCAGGCCGGCATGGACTGGATGGCCGCCCACGGCCGCAAACGCAGCCGCCCGGCGGACCTTGAGCCCGGCACCCTGCGCGTCATTTCGTTGCGGATGGACTATTTGCCCGCCGACACCGAAACCATGGCCGTGCTGCGCGACCCGAGCAAAGCCTACATATCGCGCTACGCGCTGGGCCGCGACTATCACAAACTGATCCGCAAACGCCTCGGCAAGCTGGCCGAACAGATTCGTCACGCCGTCAAGGACAGCGAACTGGCCCGCGCGTTCGTCGACAGCGCACCAGTGATGGAAAAGCCGCTGGCGGAAAAAGCCGGGCTCGGCTGGCAAGGCAAACACACCCTGATCATCAACCGCAAAGCCGGCAGCTGGTTCTTCCTTGGCGAAATCTACACCGACCTGCCACTGCCGGTAGACCAACCGGCCAGCAACCACTGTGGCACCTGCAGCGCCTGCATCGATATCTGTCCCACTGCGGCGATTATCGCACCGTATCAACTCGACGCCGGCAAATGCATCTCCTACCTCACCATCGAGCACAAGGGGGCAATTCCCGTTGAACTGCGCCCGCTGATCGGCAACCGCATCTTCGGCTGCGACGACTGCCAGCTGGTGTGCCCGTGGAATCGCTTTGCGCGACATACGGACGAAGGCGATTTCAGACCACGACATGGGCTGGATCAGGCATCTTTGCTGGAGTTGTTTATGTGGAGCGAACAGGAGTTTCTGCAGCGCACGGAAGGCTCGCCGATCCGCCGCACCGGCTATGCGGGGTGGCTGAGGAATCTGGCGGTGGCGCTGGGGAATGGACCTGCTTCGGCAGAAGTCACTGCGGCGCTGCGGCAGCGCCGAGAAGAGCTACCGGAGGTGGTGCAGGAGCATGTGGACTGGGCATTGCAGCGGCTTCACTCACCGGCTGCCGGCTGAACGGCCGGACCTGACTGCAGACGGCGCCGCTGACCTTATGGCGTAAAAGCGTTTTGGCGACGATGATCTGCGCCGGATACGTTCTCCCTATCGCCTTTTGGGCATGAAGCCACATAAAATCCGCCAGCAAAATTTGCCCGGCCCGCCGGGCGTTATCACTCATAACAACGGGTAAAGCATGAGCAAGGCAAAGATAGCATTCGGCATTGCGGCAGGAGTTTTTTTCGTTTACGCGGTGGCAGCGCCCTATATCACGGTGCATAGAATAAAATCCGCCGCCAGGAATGACGATGGCGAGGCTCTTTCAGCGCACATTGAGTTTATCAGTGCCCGCCAAAGCCTGAAGGATCAGATGAATGTCATGTTCGCGAAGAAAATGGCAGAAGACGAAGAAATGAAAGACAACCCGTTCGCGGCATTAGGCGCGGCATTTGCCGGAGTTGTGGTAGACAAGATGGTTGATGCTTATGTAACTCCGGCAGGCATAACTCAACTAATGTCTGGCGAGAAGCCGCAGCCACGTGGCGAGCGAAGCGGAAAAGACGGAAACAGTGCATACCGAGAGCCTCTGGAAGACGCATCAATGTCGTACGAATCTCTCAATAAATTTGTTGCAAGAATCAGGAATCAGGAAGGCGGAGAAACCAGATTTGTCCTGACCAGGCGCGGTCTGGATTGGAAGCTAACAGAAATTATAGTTCCATTAGGATGAGCGCCAACAAGGCCAATAAGCCTGTTTCGGACCGGCGCACCCGCATCGGACGCCCTGGGCGCGATAGCTGCGTCCGGATCATGCATTGATTGTCTGCAACGCTCACTTGATGGAGCTCACTCGCTTTCCGCAGAAGAACTTCGCTCACTGTGGCGGCAGATGAGTGGCAGAGCACAGCATTGCGCGACCGATAGCCGCAGAACAGCCTGAGAAACAGGTATAGAATGTAGTTTAATCCAGGGAATTGGAGGCGGAGTTGGACATTCTCATCCATATGGCTACAGGCATGCTTGTGGCGGCAACTTTACTGCCGCTATCACGCCACCCACACTGGTTTGTAAGGGGAATGGACTTCCCAAGAATGCAACTCGCCGGCGGACGAAGATGACGAGGCATTCGCCACTTCAATTGTGCGTTCTCAGAATGTTGGCAATGCAGATGTTCCTGAGCCGGGCTCATGAATGTTCGACATTCCGGGATGCTGAGGGCATGATGCTTGGTATGGCGTTTCATTCAGAATCACCTCTGGAGGCGACATGGACATCATCAGCCTGTTAATTTTTCTGGCAATCGGCGCTCTGGTCGGCTGGCTCGCCGGCACCATCGTCAAAGGCAAGGGCTTTGGCGTGATCGGCAACATCATTGTCGGCATCGTCGGGTCAGTGCTGGGCGGCTTTCTGTTTGGTCTGGTCGGCATTACCGCCGGCGGCCTGCTGGGCTCAATCATTATGGCTACGATCGGCGCGGTTGTTCTGTTATACATCATCAGCCTGATCAAGAAGGCCTAGCGTGGCGTCTTAGAAAACCGTTTCCAGTACTCGGCCAAACTGCTGCGCACCAAAATTATCCTGGAACTGATCACCGCTCCAGGCTGGGTGCCCCTTGATCATCACCAGCGGCACCACACCATCGGTGCGATTCACCAATTGATCATGCTGAAACTCATCGCGGTATATACGCCGCACACTGTTGTGATGGTCAAAGCCTTGTAGCGCGTTCGGGTCGATCAGGATCAGGTCGGCCTGATCGCCCACTTCGATGCGTCCACCTTTCACCCGGAACACCTTTGCCGCATCTCGGGTCAGGCGTTTGACCATATAGGCAACATCCAGATCACCACCCTGCGCGGCCAGTTTCAGCGCACGCAGATTGCCGTCGTAGAACGCCATGTTGGTGAGGTGCGCGCCGCAGTCATTGAAGCCAGGCAGCAGCAGGGGGTCCATTAGCAGATCACGCACCATGTTTTCGTCCCGATTGGCAGACACTGTGTACCAGCTCAGATCCAGATCGAAGGCGCGGAGCATGCCAAGCATAAAATCCGCTTCATCTTTCACCTCGCTGAAAAACTCGGCAATCACCTTCTGCTCGTCTGCAGAAACCGCGATACCACCTTCCCGGATAACACTCAACACCCGATCAAATACCTGCTGGAAATTCATTCCTTGCCAGGCCGGCAACGGGCACAGGTCGATCACCATGTCGTCCAGCGTGCGATTGAAGGCGTAATCTTCCAGTCGCAGGAGGCGTTTCAGTCGTGCCGGGCCGAAGCCGGTCTTGCCATGCATCCACATCGTCTTGAAGCGCTTGATATAGGCTGGGTCATCCAGCACCCGGCGACGGCCGGCGCGATCTTCCAGATCAATTTCGTTCAGCGCGCGCAGTTCGGGAATTTCTTCCGACAGCGGGGTAACGGCGCCATCGGACCAGACTTTGAACGGCGCTGCCAGCGCCTGCAGATGGAAATCACCGCTCAGGAAGCGCGAGTTCAGCAAACGCGCCAACAAGCGGCCAAGGCGAACGATCTTTCTGTTCGCCTGCACATCCAGTGCAGCCACCACGGTGGTGGTCAGCGGCTTGCCGTGGAGGCGACCACAGCTGAGCAGGAAGGTACGAATGGTGCCGATGGTGCTGTCCTTGGGCGGCGTTGCCTGCCACACCGCGCCGCGACGGCGCAGCACATCGGTAAGACGCTTCAGTTCAGCGTATTTGGCAAACTGGGTCGGAATGGTTTTGTCGGTATTGGGCTGATTGGCAAGATAATGAAATGGCAGTGCATCGGTGGACATGCCGGCATAACCGTTATCCAGCGCCTGTTCAAGCAGCGCTTCCATTTTCTGTAACTCTTCTTCAGTGGGATCCCGGGAAATGCTGTTCTGAAATCCCATCACTTCGATGCGCAACATGGAGTGCGGCAACAGCGCCACCACGTTCGGGCCCAAACTGAGTGTATTCAGATGCTGCAGGTATTCACGCGGGCTGTGCCAGTCGACCTTGTCCGCAGTAGCACGCAACACCGATTTCGGAATGTTCTCCACTCGAGCATAACAATCCACGATCGGGTCGGCGCCATCCTTGCGCTGGGCACCGAAGGCCAGACCAAGACTGCAGTTGGCGATCACTACTGTGGTGGTGCCATGGCGCACGGACTCCGGCAGACCCGGCGCCACTTCCAACTCAAGATCATAGTGGGTATGAATATCGAACAGACCGGGCATGGCCCAGCGGCCGTTGCCATCAATTACCTTGCGCGCCCTGCCGGGATCAAGACTCACGCCCCGGGCGACGATAACGCCGCCGGCGACGGCGATATCCTCACGTCCTGGTGACGCACCACTGCCGTCAAACACGGTGGCGCCCTGAATCAGGTAATCCCAATGCTGCTCACTCATGGCGGTCTCTTCTGTTATTGTCCGGTGAGTTGCGATACCAGTCATGGATATCGCAACAGGCCGACGATATCAATGACAGTGCAATACCGCGTCAGTATTCCGGAGAACAGCATGCGCCCCGACCAGTGGCAACGCCGTGGCAGCCTTCACACCTTGAACGGCTTTCAGATGTTTGTCGTCGATGAAGGCAGCAAGGATCAGGACACCATCCTGCTGATCCACGGCTTCCCTACCGCCAGCTGGGACTGGCACCGGATCTGGCCAACGCTGCGCCAGCAGTATCGGCTGGTGACCATGGACATGCTTGGCTTTGGCTTTTCCGACAAGCCGGCGAAGCACCATTACTCCATTCACGAACAGGCAGACCTGTTCGAAGCACTGGTGAAAAAACTCGGCCTGGCCCGCTTTCACGTGCTGGCCCATGATTACGGCGACACCGTCGCCCAGGAACTGCTGGCCCGCCAGAATGAAGGTATCGGCGCCGGCGAATGGCTATCAGTGTGTTTTCTCAACGGTGGCCTGTTCCCGGAGACCCACCGCGCCCTGCTGACCCAGAAGCTGCTGCTCAGCCCGCTTGGGCCGCTGATAAACAAGCTCTCAAACAAGCGCTCATTTGATCGTGCCATGTCGAAGGTGTTTGGCGCGGCGACAAAACCGGATGCACAGGAGCTGGCCGATTACTGGTCGCTGGTAATGCATAACAACGGCAAGCATATCTTCCATAACCTGATCACCTACATGCGTGACCGTCGCCAGCACCGGGAGCGCTGGGTGGCAGCCATTCGCGATACGAAAATGCCGGTGGCACTGATCAACGGTTCCGCCGACCCGGTATCCGGCGCACACATGGTGGCGCGATTCCGCGAGCTCGCATTGCCACTGTCCTACCTGGCGGAATTACCGGAGATTGGCCATTACCCGCAGATGGAAGCGGCGGATCACGTAGCGGCCAGATATATCGAGTTCATGCATCAGGCGCAGGGTGTTGGAAAACACCCGCCTGAAGAAAATGGATAGTCTGACGAATTACATCGTCATCCTGCATCAGGAATGGGTGACTGACAGGCAGCACGATAAAATCTTTCATCCCCTGCAGTCTGGCATTGTCGATCGATACCTTGCCGTCATCATCACCGGGAATCAGCATGGAAAGAATCAGGTTGATAGAACGGTTTCCGGCAATCCCGCCAACCTCAAGATTCGTTGCGCCAAGACGTACCGGCACGGCATTCTTATCCGTTCCAAGCTGCTGCCCTGCCGGACCGTTCAGCCACTGAAACGGCGGCATGCCACGCAGCTTGTCTACCACTTCACTGCCGCCGTTCGGCGGGCCAAGCATGACCACCCGCCCAAACATCAGCGTCGCATCAGCTGCTGACGTTGCATGCAGCTGGCGCACGATAATGCCGCCGAGCGAATGAGTAACAAAGTGGGTTAGCCGTGGCTCCCTGCCGTTGCACGCATGAATTGCAGGGAGCACCTGATCTGCGGCCAGCTGCTCAATGGGTTGCTCAGTGGACGGATAGCCAAGGTTGCAGACCTCGTAACCTTCTTTCTCCAGAAAGTGCTTCATCTTCTCCATGGAATCCGGCGAGCGCGCCAGACCGTGCAACAGCACCACCAGCTCTGGCTCGCTGGCCTGAACCGCCAGCGGCAGCAGCGCGATAAAACCCAGGGCTCTGAAGGACAGTCTCCACATATCAGATGCTGAACACCTGCCCGCGGTAATACTTCAGCTCTTCAATCGAGTCACGAATATCATCCAGTGCCAGATGGGCGCCGGATTTTTTCACGCCATTGAGCACCTCCGGTTTCCAGCGCCGGGCCAACTCCTTGATGGTGGAAACATCCAGGTTGCGGTAATGGAAGTACGCTTCCAGTTGTGGCATTCCGCGCCAAAGGAAGCGGCGGTCCTGGCAGATGCTGTTGCCACACATTGGCGACATGCCGCGCTCGACCCATTGCTGCAGGAAATCAATGGTTTCTGCTTCGGCACGACGCTCGTCATGCTCACTTTGCCGGACTCGATCGACCAGCCCGGAGCCGCCGTGCTGGGTGGTGTTCCATTCGTCCATCCGGCTTAGCACCTCGTCGCTCTGGTGCACGGCCAGCACCGGCCCCTCGGCAAGAATATTGAGTTGGGCATCGGTGACGATGGTGGCGATTTCAATAATACGATCGGTGTCCGGGTTCAGGCCGGTCATCTCCAGATCGATCCAGATCAGGTTGTCACGCTTGTTGTTCATTTCAGTCCCGTCAGTTTGGCGGATATATCCCAGAGTTTTTCCGCAGCACCGTGGTTTCGCGCCGCCCGGCTCGGGGCTTTCTCGCGACAGTTTTCGAAATAGCTTCCATTGGCTTTGCCGCCAACATCGCCGCTGGCGAGCCAGATTGAAGTGCGGGCACCTTGTTCCGGAGAAACCAGGAACAATCGCAGCACCTTACTGAAGGTTCTTTCCAGCCAGTTACGCTCCGGCCAGATATTGGTAGACACCGCGCCGGGATGCAGGCAGTTGGCGTGAATGCCATCCGCCGCCACTCGCTCGGCAAGCGCCCTGGTGAAAAGAATGTTGGCAAGTTTCGACTGGGCGTAGGAACGCAGAACGAAATAGCCGCGCTCAAGCTGAAGATTGTCCCAGTGCATCCTGCCGGCGACATGGGCGCCGGAGGCCACCGTGACCACCCGCCCTTTGGCCGCGCGCAACGCCGGCAGCAACAGATTGGTGAGCAGAAACGGGCCGAGGTGGTTGACTGCAAAGGTCATCTCAAAACCATCGGCACTCAGCTCACGCTTCATGTTGGCGATCCCGGCATTGTTGATCAGCACATCAATTGACGGATGCTTTGCCATCACCTCCGCCGCCGCCCGGCGTACCGACGCCAGCGAGGCCAGATCGATCTGCACAAACGCCAGCGACGCCTCGGCGTGCTGCTGTCGTATTTCCGCCATGGCCGCTTCGGCGGCATCCGGCCGGCGGCAGGCCAGAATCACGGTGGCACCCATGCCGGCCAGTTTGCTGGCGGCAACCTTGCCGATACCACTGTTGGCACCGGTAATCAGAACGGTTTTGCCTCGCATCGCCATGGCGCCCATGCGGTTCCCCCGGATGATGACACTTGCCGCACTGTAGCGCGAAGTGCCGGCCGGCCCAAGCGCCGCTTCGCCGACATTGTGTCGGCGACGCTGTGCAGCTATGTTGCCGGCCATGAGCAAACGCAATCTCAGCCGCCGCCAGCAATGGCGCATCGACAAGATCCAGCAAGAACGCCTCGCCCGGGCGACGAAGCGTGCTGCCCGTGAAGATGATGCACCCTCAGATGCCTTTGGCGCCGAGCAGCATGGCCTGGTCACTACCCACTATGGCCAGCAGGTGATTGTCAGCAATCAGCAGGGCGAGTCATTCCGCTGTCATTTTCGAGCCACCCTGGAACAGCTGGTGGTCGGAGATCAGGTGCTGTTCCAGCCGCCACTGAACGAAGGCACCGGGGTTGTCACCGCGATTGTCCCGCGGCAAACCGTGCTGCGCCGGCCTGATCAGTACGGCAACCTGAAGCCGGTGGCTGCCAATGTCGATCTGATGCTGGTGGTGTTCGCGCCGCAGCCGACCCCGTCGTCGGTGCTGCTGGACCGTTATCTGGTGGCCGCCGAGCTGAGCGATATCCGGCCACTGCTGGTGTTGAACAAGGCCGACCTGATCAGCGACAGCGATCGTGAACAGATCGCCGCACTGTGCACGCTGTATCGACGCATCGGCTACGCCGTGCTGGAAGTCTCGGCCACCGCCGGCGACGGCTTGCAGCCGCTATTTCAGGCGCTGGCGGGACACACCTCGGTGTTTGTCGGCCAGTCTGGCGTTGGCAAGTCGTCGCTGGTGAACGCGCTACTGCCGGCCGCCGCGCTGGAAGTCAGTGAGCTGTCGACGCGATCCGGTCTGGGTCAGCACACCACGGTCACCGCCCGACTGTTCAACCTGCCTGGCGGCGGCCGCCTGATTGATTCCCCCGGGGTGCGCGAATTCGGCCTCTGGCATATCAGTGAAGCCGAGCTGCTCAGCGGCTACTGTGATCTGGCGCCGCTGGCCGGGCACTGCAAATTCCGCAATTGCTCGCATCGCCACGAACCCGGCTGTGCCCTGCGACTGGGCGCGGAGCAGGGCGATATCAGCGCCGAACGCCTGGAGAATTTCTACCGCATCGCCGATACCCTCGATGAAGAAGGCCGCGAACGTTACTGAGTCAGAGCACGGGACGCCGCCGTCCTGATCAGGCTAAAATCCGCCTCTCTGATGCGAAGGACCCGAGATCATGAGCAGTCCCCTGCCCCTGCTGCTGGAACCGCAGACCCTGGCCGAGCGACTTGGTGAGTCCGATTTGCTGATTGTCGATCTGGGCAAGTCGCAGGTGTACCAGCAGGCCCATATCCCCGGCGCCGTGCACCTCGATTTCCGCGCCTTGCAGAAAGGCACTCAGCCGGCCCCCGGGCTGCTGCCGGACAAGGGCTCGCTGGAGGCGCTGTTCAGCGATCTCGGCCTGACCCCGAATACCCACGTGGTGGCCTGCGACGACGAAGGCGGCGGCTGGGCCGGGCGCCTGCTATGGGTGCTGGAAAGCATCGGCCATCAACGTTACTCCTGGCTGAACGGTGGCATTCATGCCTGGCTCGCTGAAGGCCTGCCGACCGACATGCAAAGTCATGAACGCAGGGCCACGGAATACCGGATCGATCGCATTCTCGATCACACCGACATTTCGCTGCAGGAACTTTTGCAGCGACTGGATGATCCGAAACTCGCGATCTGGGATGCCCGCTCGGAAGAGGAATATTCCGGAGTACGTGCTTTTGCCCAGAAAGCGGGCCATATTCCCGGCGCCGTGCATTACGAGTGGACCGAACCGATGGATCGCAGCCGACATTTGCGTATTCGCGATCTCGATGAGGTACGCAAGGAAATGGCGGCGAAGGGCCTGAGCGCTGACAAGGAAATTATTGTCCATTGTCAAACCCATCACCGCTCGAGCTACAGCTGGCTGGTGGGTAAATTGCTGGGACTGAATGTTCGCGCCTATGCCGGCTCCTGGTCCGAATGGGGTAACCATCCGGATACGCCGGTGGAAAAATCCTGAACCCGCTGCTTTGAAAAACTCACCACTCTGCATACTTGATGAGGCTTTCCGTGAATCCGTTTCTTGAAAAACTGTTTGGCCTGCTGCAACTGATCCTGCCGCATCACCTTATCTCCCGCGCGGTGGGTGCGCTGGCGCGCAGTGAAACGCCGTGGATCAAGACCACCTTCATCAACGTGTTTCTGAAGCAGTTCAACATCAACATGCAGGAAGCAGAAGTTGAAGACCCGGACCAGTATCCGACCTTTAACGCCTTTTTTACCCGCGCCCTGAAAGACGGCGTGCGGCCGATATGCGCTGACAAGGATGCCATTGTTTCACCGGCGGATGGCGCCATCAGCCAGCTCGGCCGCATTCGCGGTTCCGATGTGCTACAAGCCAAAGGTCAGTATTTCTCCCTGTATGAACTGGTTGGCGGTGATCAGGAGCTGGCCAGCGAATTTATCAACGGCCACTTCGCCACGGTGTACCTGTCGCCGAAGGACTATCACCGGGTGCATATGCCGCTGTCCGGCACACTGCGCGAAATGATCTACGTACCAGGCCGGTTGTTTTCCGTGAATCAGGCCACCACCCGGCAGATTCCGGATCTGTTTGCCCGCAATGAGCGCGCCGTGTGCGTGTTCGACAGCGAGCAGGGACCGTTCGTGGTGATTCTGGTTGGCGCCATGATTGTCGCCGGCATCGAGACTGTTTTTGCCGGTCAGGTGACGCCGCTGACACGCACCGTTACTCGCACTCGCTACCCGGCACGGGACGCCATTCGTCTGGAGAAAGGCACTGAGCTGGGTCGCTTCCTGCTCGGCTCGACCGCCATCCTGCTGTTCCCGGAAGGCAGTGCTGATTTTCTTCAGGGCCTGACCGCTGACAGCCCGGTACAGATGGGCCAGAAGATCGGCACGTTGAAATAATTCAGGACGCAGCGGGCGCGTCCTGCTCACCAAGCAAACGCGCCGCCTGATCGGCAATCAGTTTCTGGTAACGCTGCGCCAACTGTTCGATCGGCTGCAACCGAACCGTTTCCCCTTCCGACAGTACGTTCAGGCAACGCTCGCCGTGGAACAGCAGGCGGGTGTCAAGTTCGAAACGTACCATCTCCGATTCCGGCACATGTACCCGCCCCGGCAATCCGGCGAGACAGAGCGCCCAGCTGTGAGCAAGATCGCTGCCGGTGGTGACCAACAACTTGAATTCCAGTGGCGCACGACCCTGCTCCTTGCGCTGCTCGCTGACATCGCGTGCCAGACGACGAAACAGGGTGCCCGCGCAAAGCGCCTGGAAACAAGCCTCAGCCCGGGTCTCACCGGTGATAGTTAACGATGCCTCTTCTCCCAGAACGTACTGCACCTTGCCGCCATAAACCTCGGCTACCTGATGCAACAGAACACCATAATCCTGCAACAGGTCACGGATCATGTCCGAGGTAAAACGCTGCTTGATCCTGTCAAAATTGACAATACCGATGCGCAGCCAGGCACGTGGCGCTTCGCTGGTCTGATTCATGGTCAACACTGGCACCAGATCCGCCTCCAGCATGTCATCCTCGGCCGCCGGCTCCGGCTCCGGCTCAGCCCGCAGCCGTCGCCACGCCAGCTCAATCAGCAGCCGCAGACCCAACAGACTCAGAGCCACCAGCACAAAACGGGTTTCCAGTTTGCGGCCACGCTCGGCATCGACCGGGTTTGGCCAGATCACTGCCGTACCAACCAGTGTCTGGTCATCGATCCGCACCGGCCGGCTCACTGACATGCCCGGTGCGGCGCTATCGCCGGCGCTGGCCAGCACACTATTGGCGTGGTTGCGGATCTCAACTCTGGCGACCAGATCCAGATCCGCAGTCTGTGAGGCCATAACGTTGAGGCTAACCAGATTGCCGGAAGCCAGATACTCCGCCACACCCGTGGCCAACTGCTCGGCCAGCGCCTCTGCAGACTGCCGCTGGCTCTGCTCCATCGCCATGCGCGAGTGCTCAAGAAAATAAACGCCGACCACCACCGCCATCAGCAGCATCAGCATCAGCTCACGAATCAGCTGCTGTTCCTGTTGCCACCAGTTGCGCCAGTCGATCCTGTCTGCGGGCATGCCCGACCCTCCGATTATGGCGCGCAGTATAGCAGCAGCACCCGGCCCGGCACGCTATACTGTGCGCCACGTTACGAGGAGACCGGCTGTGCGCGAGATTATTCTGATTCAGGTAACCGGTGGCGACCGGCCCGGCTTGACCGCTGCCTTTACCCGCATCCTCGCCCTGTATCAGCTGAATATCCTTGATATAGGCCAGGCGGTGATCCATGACTCCCTGTCGCTTGGCATCCTGATCGAAGTGCCACCGGGCCGGGAAACCTCGCCAGTACTCAAAGACCTGCTGTTCGAAGCCCATAAGCTGAATATCTCGGTCCGGTTCCGGCCGATTGATCATGATCGCTATGAAGACTGGGTATCCGGTCAGGGCAAGGACCGCTATATCATTACCCTGCTGGCGCGCAAGATTACCGCCGAACAGCTCAGCGATGTGACAGCGGTGGTGGCGGAAAACCGGCTTAATATCGACAGCATCAATCGCCTGTCCGGTCGCGTCCATCTCGAAGGCGAAGGCGTCGATGAGGACGCGCGCGCCTGCATTGAAGTATCTGTACGCGGGGAGCCCGCCAGCAGCGAAGCCATGCGTGCCGAGTTCCTGCGCATCGCCAATGAGCGCAATGTCGATATCGCCTTCCAGAAAGACACCGCCTTCCGGCGTAACCGCAGACTGGTGGCGTTTGATATGGACTCGACCCTGATTGAGTCGGAAGTGATCGACGAGCTGGCACGAGAAGCCGGCGTGGGCGATCAGGTATCGGAAATCACCGAGCGGGCCATGCGTGGCGAGCTGGATTTTAATGAGAGCTTCCGTCGCCGGGTCGCCCTGCTCGAAGGTCTCGACGAGGCCGCACTGGAACGGGTGCGGTCGCGCCTGAAACTGACTGAAGGCGCTGAGCGTCTGGTCGCCACCCTGAAAGCACTGGGTTACCGCACTGCTATTCTGTCTGGCGGCTTTACCTGGTTTGGCAAGTATCTGCAGCAGCGCCTTGGCATTGATCATGTCCATGCCAATGAGCTGGAAATCGAGAACGGCAAGGTCACCGGCCGGGTTGCCGGGCAGATCGTCAATGGTCAGCGCAAGGCAGAACTGTTGCGGGAAATCGCCGCTCAGGAAGGCATCAGTCTGGAGCAGGTCATTGCGGTCGGAGACGGTGCCAATGATCTGCCAATGCTCGGCATTGCCGGGCTGGGCATTGCCTTTCGGGCCAAGCCGCTGGTCAAGGAAACCGCCAAGCAGGCAATCTCGACCCTAGGGCTGGACGGCATTCTGTACCTGATCGGGGTGCGTGACCGCGATCAGGCCGAACTACTGGCATCCGGCAGCGCGGAATAGCGCGCCGTCTTTACTCACCTTCGGATATCTGAATCTTCCCTGAGGGCGGCTGCATGTAAAAGCCCTGCAGAAAATTCACCCCGCCCATGGTCCAGAGCGTCTGCATCTGGCTCGCCGTTTCTACAAACCCCACCATGACTTTCTTGCCACGACCGGAGGCTGTCCCGATCAGCTTGGCGAACTTTTCCTTACTCTCCTTGTTGCCAAGATCCTGAGTGTAGCTGCCGTCAAACTTGACCATATCCACCGGCACATGATCAAACAGCTTGAATGGTTCCTGCGCACCGGCAAAACGGCTGACCGAAACCTTGCAGCCGAGCTGATGGATCTTTGCCGAGAACTCCGCCGCTTGCTTGAGATGATTGGTGACATCTACTTCCGAGAACTGGAAGGTAACCAGCTGGCCCGGCATCTTCGAAGCCTTGATCGCCTTGCCGATCCAGTCGGCCAGACCCGCGTCCTGCAAGGAGAACCCGCTAAGGTTAATCAGCAGATACACTTCCCCGGGCAAGACCGCAGCTGCCTTGATGGCATTCAGCAATACCCAGCGATCAATCTTGCCAGCCATGCCCAGCTCCCCGGCCACCGGCATAAACTGTGCGGGCTGCAAAATGGTGCCATCCGCTTGCGGCAGATGGACAAATACTTCGAAGAAGTGATTGCTCTCATCCTCGAGATTCATGATCGCCTGATACTGCAATCCAAGCGCGCCCTTCTCCAGAGCATCACGCAACACCAGCGCCACAGCCTCGGAGGACCCGGCCTCAACATCGTCCATCGGGCTATGCACATACACTACATTGCCCTTTCCCTTGCTCTCTTCGCGGGCGCGGACGCAGCACTCCAGCGCCTTGTTAACCGCCGATTGCGCCGATCGGGTATCGTCAGTCACAAACGCCACACCGACAGATGCCGAAACCTGCAAGGTTCTGGATGCCACTACAGGCATCATTTTCTCAATGGCGGCGCGGATCACTTCCGCCTGCTCTCCACCAACTTCACGATCGTTCACATTGGCCAGCACCGCAAAATCCTCGCCGCCGATGCGAGAAAATTGTGCATCGCTACCAAACTTCTTCTTGATGATCTCTGCTATTTGCCGCAACAACTCATCAGCACCATCCAGGCCGACGGCACTCTGGTGCACTTCAAAGTCATCAATACGAATAAGTGACAGTGCGTACATATGCCCACTGCGCACAGCATCCGCCAACGCCTTATCAACCTGCTCCAGGAACCAGCCACGGTTGTACAAGCCGGTCACCTGATCTATCTGACTCATTTCCTGCAGCTTTTCCTGCAGCGCATTCTCATCTACTTCTGGCGAGCGGATCACGATCTGAGTGTAGGCTTCGCCATCATAAGTGGAGGCAGAGAACACGAAAACCGCATCGAATTCCTTGCCATCGGCGCCGATACCCTTGCACTCCAGCTCGTTAGTCTGGTTCTCGTTCTGGGCTCGGCTACGCAGCAGCTTCTTCAACTTCTCGTGATCGGATGCAGAAACCATATCCATGATCGGCATGCCGGCCAGATCATCGGAACTGGCGTAGCCGAACTTCTCGAGGTAAACCTCATTGGCATGGATGTGCATACCATCGACAACATAGGCAATGGCATCACGGCTTTGGTCCATTAACACCGACAACCGCTTCTCGGCATCATGCAGCGCCAACTGACTATGCTGCAGCTCCTTGCGAAGCGACAGGTATTCGATCTGCCGCTCAATCAACAACATCAGCAGATCTTTCTCGCTGGTCGGCGCGACCATGCGAGCACCGGCATTCATGGCATCTGCCATCGTCGACGGCGAAAAATCGTCCACCAGCACGATCATCGGCAGGGCCTTGCCGAGTCGATGCAGGTGAGCAAGGATCTTCTTGTAACCACAGTTACCAACCTGAGGGCGGCAGACCAGCAGCTCCCAGCTACCACTTTTTATGGCACGAATGAATTCGTCTTCACTGAGGGCGATTTCGGCACGGGTAACCTTGCCGGCGTTGCGCAGCAGATTCATCAGCTGCTCGGCTTCGTCCTGAGAATCATGGACAATCAGCAGCCTTACATGTTCAAGCGTGTAACTCATTCAAATCCGCCGAAAAAGACGACTCCCTGCCGCCAGCAACACAAGTGAAATCGGAATATCCCTGATAAAGTGAGGCCCGCCGTCAGAGACTCGTCCAGATGGAATCGAAGTCTTCGCCGCTGTCCTTGTCGTCGGATTCCGCCGCAGCCGCGCTGCTCGCAGACTGCACGACCCGGAATTCATACTGGCCAAAACTGGCAGTGCCATTCACCTTGCGGTGGAACGTCACCCGTTGGCTCTCATTGTTGGCCACCATATCAACCTTGCCTCCCGCCTGAAAGCCTACCGTTGGCACCAGCAAGGTCGCTGGCTGACCGATAGCATGCAGGGCCGGCAGTAGCAGCGCGCGCATGAAATTACCGGCGTCACCGGTCTTGCGCAATGCTCTGGCGGCGGATGGTGTCGCCCGCGGGGCGAGCAACTCCACGCCAAACTGGGCACCCTGATGAGCCAGCTGTTTTACCCAGCGTACTACACCTATAGCCCATTCGTTCTGACCCAGTTCACGCACGCCGACCAATTCACCAGTGCGCAGTGCCGCCGGGCTCCCCCC
Organism: Alcanivoracaceae bacterium; assembly: GCA_041592575.1. Taxonomy (GTDB): domain Bacteria; phylum Pseudomonadota; class Gammaproteobacteria; order Pseudomonadales; family Alcanivoracaceae; genus PGZG01. The sequence goes on along the minus strand of JBFHPX010000002.1, from coordinate 2,087 downwards.
CACCCATTCGAGGCAATAGCCCCCCGGGCTGGAGTTGATCTTCTGGCAGGTAAAGTGCTCAAGCGCGACCTTGGTCTCCTTGCTATCCTGTTGCTGGCGCAACTGACTGGTGATGCCGCTGATATCAATGGCATCCATCATATCTTCAGACATCCTGTGGCCACCGCCATCAAATGCCTTCGACCAGGGATCGTCGTCCTGCGGAAGGTTGCTGCCGCCCTTGGCTCGACCGGCAAGAAACGGGTTTTCGATTGCACCCTGCGCCAGCACCTGCAGCTCGCTGCCACGGATCATTTTTTCAAAATCCATGCCGCCCGAGAGATGACTGTGCAAGGCCGACAGACCAAGGCAGATGTCGATCGGACCGGTCTGACCGACCCGGCGGAATGAGCGTTCCGCGAGAGCCCCCCAAGCCTGCTGCAAATGCACCAGCATGTTGTCGGGAATACCATCGGGCACCGAGAAACCTTCGCGCTTGCGCCCGGCAATGGCCGAAGCAATGTCACTGACCAGATCCTTGGAGTCGATATAACGGCTGTTTTCCGCCGCGACCGAGGCATGGGTACGGTAAGTCGGTGGGCGGTCCACCTGCAGGTCGAATACGAACAGATCGGAATCTTCGCCGGCCGGTTTGATATCAATCAACGAGCTCCACTCTTCGGTAGCCCGACACAACGCTGCAATTTCCTGCTGCCGCAGCTGGTTGGGCTTGGCCGTGGACAGCAACAGTGCCCGGCCGTAGGCCTCTTTTACCGTGCTGGTTTCGATATCCTTGAAATCAGGATCCTTGATTTCGGTGCCTTCCAGCCGATTCATTTCCGCCAGCAGGAACAGCTGGTGCAACTCCAGCCAGAGATGACGCGGGGTCGGAAAATACAGCTGGTAGCTGCGCACCAGATTATCGGTCTGGGCGCTGATGGCTCGGTGAATCGCGGTCGCCACCAGACTCTTGCCATCACGCTCATTGAGGCGACGAACACCACGCACCGCCACCAGCTTGTAGCCGGCAGCAAGATGGGTTTGCAGGGCCTGGGCCAGACTGGCAACGCGGCGGGCCTTGTCCGGCAACACAAGGGATTGATTCAGGTAGTGTTTGCCGAGCGAGCGACAGACATGCAGAACCACTGGACGAATGATTTCCAGCAACAGGAAGCGCTGCGGTGTCGGCACCTGAAAACGGTTCAACTCCTGCACATACTGATACAGCTGGCGCGAGGTCTCGCCCATGTTCATCAGCGGCAGTTCATTGACCCAGATCTGCAGCTTCTTCGGCTGATCACTGCCAATCGTCAGGTACTGGAGATCCTGCTCGGGGAGCTTCAGCCGGATTTTCTGTGCGGATTGCTCCATGCCAACCGGTTCCTCAGTAGAGGTAGCGATGTCAGCGCCCGGGCGTCCTGCTCAGGCAACGTGTTAATAAAGCATGACAAGCGCTTGATTTATTTTGCTTTGTGAGCGAAGTCACGACTTTAAGGCATTGGCCAATGTTTTGTAAATCAACCTGACGGCAACAGCGCCGTCTTGCCCTCGGCCCCCGGCTCTTCCCGAACCAGTCGAGGTAACAGGTATCCGGGCAACCGCCGGTGCAGATCCGCCATCAGAATGGCAGCCCTGTCATCACTGACAGCGAAATGCGCCGCGCCGGCAACCCGGTCCAACTGGTGCAGGTAATAAGGCAGGACACCGACTTCAAAAAGACGTTCACTCAGCGCAGCCAGCTGCCCGGCATCATCGTTGACGCCTCGCAGCAGCACTGACTGATTCAGCAGTAGGACTCCGCTTTGCCGTAAAGCGGCCAGCGCATCGGCCACGGTTTGATCCAGCTCTGCCGCGTGATTGGCGTGAACAACCATCACCTGGCTCAGCCTTGACGAGGCCAGCATTGATAGTAATCCCTCACTTACACGCTCAGGCATCACCACCGGCAGGCGGCTATGGATACGTAGCCGACGAATATGCGGGATCGCCTCCAGCGCCGCCAGCAGCTCACGCAAACGCCGATCGGTGACGCTAAGCGGATCGCCGCCACTGAGGATGACCTCGCTGATCTCGGCCTGCCCGGCCAGCCAGTCCAGTGCGGCTGAGAG
>JBFHPX010000001.1:0-55482 GCA_041592575.1 Alcanivoracaceae bacterium | reverse complement strand
TCTTTTCCTGGTGGTGCCGGAGCTCGCCGTCGAACACCAGCTGATGATCTTTGGCCTGTGCACCGCGCTCGCGATCATCGGCTGGTACCGTCATCGCGACGGGGGAAGCGCCTAGCCGGCTGCCGGGAGCGCCGCTTCCCTGAGTTCAATAATCTGCGTGACCGACTTTTCCCGGCCTTGCTCATGCGATTCTTCCGGTCTGCTGCTGTGCGGGCCGATGTCTGCGTCCCCGCCACCCGCCACCAGTGCTGCAAACCGGCCCAGCAGGCTGTGCGCGACGGGCGTCTCGACAACACCTGCCGCCAGCGACTCCGGGTCAAATCCCTCTTCGCGGATGATCTGGGCCCGGGCACGAATGTAACCGCGCATCACGTCAGCGCCGAATTCCGGGTGGAACTGGACGCCCCAGGCCCTCTGCCCGAATCGGAAAGCGTGGTTGGGGTCCCGCGGAGACGTAGCCAGCCGCACCGCGCCTGTAGGCAACTCGTGAACGCTCTCGACATGCGTGGTCTGGACGGTTACCGAGGCCGGCATCCGGCACATCAGCGGATCACTTGCCGCGGCAGGCGTGATTTCGATGACCTGCGTGCCAATTTGTCGGCCGCGCGGGTTGGGGCCCACGAGACCGCCCAGCGCATGCGCCAGCAATTGGTGCCCGAAGCACACCCCGAGCACCGGCATACCGGCATGCACCGCGCTGGCGAGCCATTTGGCAGTGCGTTCGCTCCAGTCCGCGCGGTGGGAAACCATCGAGGCGGAGCCGGTCACGATCACGCCGCTGTAAGCGGCTGGGTCATCGGGCGGCGATACCCCCTCGAACACATTGGCCGGCTCCAGACCCGGCACGCCCAGTCCGCGCGCAAACCACTCCTCGAAATCGCCGAATTCCACGCGCGTCTCGGGAATGGTTCCTCCCGTCTTGATCAGGAGAACGGGTTTGCCGGGGCGTTTGCTCATGCGTGCATGTTTTCCTTCTGTCAGAATTGCCTTTACTATTCCGCTTTTTGCGCCGTCCGTCTTCGAGCCGAACCACAGGAAATGACCAAAGGAACTTCCCTAACCTTTCAGGAATTCGCCAGGCGGCTCGAGGATTACTGGGCTGATCGCGGCTGCGTGATTGTCCAGCCTCTCGATCTCGAGGTCGGCGCCGGGACTTTCCACCCCGCGACCTTTCTCCGCTCGATTGGACCGGAGCCCTGGAATGCGGCTTACGTCCAGCCGTGCCGTCGTCCGACCGATGGGCGCTATGGCGATAACCCCAATCGCCTGCAACATTATTACCAGTTCCAGGTGGTAATGAAACCATCTCCGGAAGACATCCAGGAAGTTTACCTGGAATCGCTCGTCGCCGTGGGCATTGATCCGGCCGTGCACGACATCCGCTTCGTCGAAGACAACTGGGAATCTCCGACCCTTGGTGCATGGGGCCTGGGGTGGGAGGTGTGGCTGAACGGCATGGAAATTACGCAGTTCACCTATTTCCAGCAGGCGGGCGGCCTGGAATGCAGGCCGGTGACGGGCGAGATCACCTACGGCATGGAGCGCCTGGCGATGTACCTCCAGGAGGTCGACAGCGTCTTCGACCTTGTGTGGACGCAAAACGGCGGGCGAACCGTGACTTACGGCGAGGTCTTTCATCAGAACGAAGTCGAGCAGTCTGCGTACAATTTCGAACACGCCGATGTCGCGGCTCTGTTCAACTGGTTCGACGTCTGCGAGCGAGAGGCGCGCAAACTTGTCGCGCTCGGGTTGCCGCTGCCGGCCTACGATCAGACGCTCAAGGCATCCCACACCTTCAACCTGCTGGACGCCCGCAAAGCCATTTCCGTCACCGAGCGGCAGCGTTACATCCTGCGCGTGCGGGATCTTTCCCGGCAGGTCGCCGAAGCTTACCTTGCCAGCCGCGAAGCGCTGGGCTTTCCGGGCCTGGAGAACCACCGTGACGGCTGAACGTCACAAACCACCGTCCCGGGCGGACCTGTTGATCGAGCTCGGTTGCGAGGAATTGCCGCCACGCGCGGTAGACGCCTTGCGTGAAGCCTTCGCCGCGGCCATGGCCGACAAGCTCGAGAAGGCCAACATTGAATTTGACCGCGCCGCCAGCCGGAGCTTCTCGACCCCGCGCCGCCTGGCGTTGCAACTGGCATCGGTGGCGGCTGCACAACCCGACCAGACCATTGAGCGGCGCGGACCGGCGGTGTCGGCAGCCTACGACGCGGACGGCAATCCTACGCAGGCCGCAGAGGGCTTCGCGCGCTCGGTCGGTGTCGACGTCGAGTCGCTGGAGCGACTTTCGACCGACAAAGGTGAATGGCTCTATTGTGAGCAGCACGTGCCCGGCAAACCCCTGGCGGAACTTCTGTTCGAAATCGTCGACGACGCCTTGCGCCAGCTTCCGGTGCCCCGCCCAATGCGCTGGGCCGACCACGATTTCAGTTTCGTCCGCCCGGTGCACTGGGTCGTGGTGCTGCATGGAGACAGGGTGTTGCCCGGCACGATCCTCGGCAAGAGCGCCGGGCGGGAAACCTTTGGACACCGCGTCCACGCGCCCGGCCCCCACGCGCTGGTATCGGCCTCCGACTACGAGCAGACCCTGCTCGACGCCTTCGTCGTTGCCGACCCCGGGGAACGCCGCGCCCGAATCGTCGAAACACTGACGGTCACCGACCCGCTGGTCATTCTCGAGGATGACCTGCTCGACGAAGTCAACAACCTGGTGGAATGGCCCGTTGCGGTGCCCTGCCGCTTCGACCAGGACTTCCTCAAAGTGCCCCACGCCGCGCTGGTTGCGAGCATGCAGGACCACCAGCGGTTCTTCCCCGTGCGCGCCAACGATGTTGAGCCGACAAATCCCGGAGGAGAATTGCAGCCCATTTCCAACCGCTTCATTGGAATCAGCAATATCGACAGCGAAGACGTCTCGCAGGTCCGGTCCGGCTATGAACGCGTTATCCGGCCGCGCCTGGCCGATGCGCGTTTTTTCCTCGAGCAGGACGAGAAACGACCGCTGATCGAGTTCGCCCCGGCGCTCGACGATATCGTTTTTCAACAGAAGATTGGGACAATTGGTGACAAATGTCGTCGTGTTATCAGTATTTCGAAGCATATAGCTGATTTTTTGGGCATCGAGACCGGCTCCTGCCAGCGCGCAGCGGAATTGTGCAAGTGTGACCTCGTGACGCAAATGGTTGGCGAGTTTCCGGAATTGCAGGGCGTTATGGGTGCGCACTATGCACGGGTCTCCGGAGAGCCCGAGGAAGTCGCCACTGCGATCGGCGAGCATTATTCGCCGCGATTTGCCGGCGACGCTATTCCATCAACGGCCGCCGGCCAGGTTGTCGGTCTTGCGGACCGCGCCGATACGCTGGTTGTGTGCTTCGCCGCGGGGCTCGCCCCAAGCGGCAACAAGGACCCGTTTGCGCTTCGGCGTGCGGCACTGGGGCTGGTGCGCATTCTGTCAGAGGCGAATCTTGGGCTGTATCTTGAAGACCTGCTTGCATGGGCCGGCGAGGGTAGTCCCGCCTCGCTGGAAGTCGACCGGGCCATCCTCGCCGAGGTGGCTGAGTTTGTGCTCCAGCGCGCCCGCGGCCACTACCGCGAGCGCGGTTACGGAACCGAGCTGGTCAATGCCGCGCTGGCCGCCCCCTGGACGCATTTCCCCGATCTCGAGGCGCGCCTCGCGGCACTGGAGTCCTTTATGGGCCGTCCCGAGGCTGCGAGCCTGGCGACTGCCAACAAGCGCATTGGCAACATTCTGCGCAAGGCCGGCGAGGACGTCACGGACGAGGTTCAGGAGCGTTCTCTGATTTTAGAAGAAGAAAGGCTGCTTTTCGGTGCAATTAGAGACATTTCAAAGCAAGTCGAGCCGCTCTTGGCACGCTCTGACTATGCGGCCAGCCTGGAAGCGCTCGCCGGGCTCAAGGAGCCGGTCGATGCTTTCTTCGACACGGTACTGGTGATGGATGAGGACGCGGAGCTGCGCCGCAACCGCCTGGCATTGCTGGATCGTCTCAAGTCACTGTTTGACGGCATTGCCGATCTCTCCATACTGGGCTGAGCATGACGACACAAGCCTTACTGCTGGTCAGTCGCAAGGACATCCTCGAGGTCGGCGGGGGTCCGCAGCAAAAAGAGTTGTTTCGACTGCTGGCGTGGCTGACGCGACACGGTTTTCACTTGCTGGCCACGGCACCCATGCCGGACCACGGAAATTCGCGCGAAAGCTGGCTAAAAGGTGGTGGCGACGCGTCCCTGGTCGGCCCGGAAAGCATTCGCAGCCGTATCAACGAAGCCGGGGGCACGCTCGACGGCGTGTACTACGTGCCGCGATCGCTCCTGATGCAGCACCTCAATCGCGTCAGTTCGCTGCGCGACATGATGCAGCGCTACTCGGTCGACCCTTCGGCAACTTACCTTTTCAGTTCCAGCCGTAAGTGGGTCGAAGCCGCTCAGGGTCTAGATATCCGGGCCGCCTGCCTGGACGACTCCACGCAGTTGATCGCAAGGCTCGCCGAACTCAGGAAGTCAGCAGAAGGCTGAAACGTGAGCGCGCCTAAACGTCGAGATTACTGACGTCCAGCGCGTTGCGCTCGATAAAGTGGCGCCTGGGCTCGACTTCGTCGCCCATCAGGGTAGTGAAGATTTCATCCGCCGCCACGGCGTCCTCGATGGTGACCTGCAGCAGCCGACGCGACTCAGGATTCACGGTGGTATCCCAAAGCTGATCCGGGTTCATTTCACCCAGGCCCTTAAAGCGTTGGATGCTACGGCCCTTGCGGCTTTCCGCCATCAGCCAGTCGAAAACCTCTCGGAACGAACGGACCTCGGATTCCGATCCGGCCCGACGTACCGTCGCGCCCTCCTGGATCAGGCCATGCAACGTGTCAGCCAGCCGGCCGATCAGGCGATAGTCGGGACCGAGGAAAAACTCGGTTCCCACGCGCTTTTCCTGGCGTACGCCGTGAACGTATTTGCGGATCAATACGTCATGACCCTCCTCGCCTTTCACAACCTCGAGCTCAAAGCGCACGCTCTCGCCATTGCGCCCGTTCATGCGCTCGGCAATCCCTGCGGCCCATTGTCCGACCTTGCCTTCGTCCCAGTCCGCAGAAAACCTTTCAGAATCAATAAGTTCTTCCAAAAACAGGGGGTCATGGCGCTGCGCGAGCCTGAGGTTGGCCTGGCTCACGGCCATGAAGTCGCGCATCAGTTGTTCCAGCGCTTCGCCCTTAAGCGCTGGGGAATCGGGGTGGAACTGCAGTTCCGCGCCATCGAGGGCACGCGCCAGGAGGTAATCGTTCAGTTCCGTGTCGTCTTTCAGGTACTGCTCCTGCTTGCCCTGTTTAACCTTGTATAGCGGTGGCTGGCCGATGTAAATGTGCCCGCGCTCGATCAATTGAGGCATCTGTCGGTAGAAAAAGGTGAGCAACAGGGTGCGGATGTGGGAGCCGTCGACATCCGCGTCCGTCATGATGATGATGCGGTGGTAGCGCAGCTTGTCAGGATCGAATTCGTCCTTGCCGATGCCGCAGCCCAGCGCAGTAATGAGCGTACCGACTTCAGCAGAAGACAGCATCTTGTCGAAGCGGGCCTTCTCGACGTTCAGGATCTTGCCTTTCAGCGGCAGGATCGCCTGGTTCTTGCGGTTACGGCCCTGCTTGGCAGAACCGCCCGCCGAGTCACCCTCGACAATATAGAGTTCGGACAGTGCCGGGTCTTTCTCCTGGCAGTCCGCCAGTTTGCCGGGCAGGCCGGCGATATCCAGTGCGCCCTTGCGGCGGGTCATCTCGCGGGCGCGGCGGGCAGCGTCGCGGGCCCGGGCGGCATCAATGATTTTCTGGACGATCTGCTTGGCCTCGGCCGGGTTTTCCAGCAGGTAATCGCTGAACAAGTCGGCCATGGTGGATTCCACCGCCGGCTTTACCTCGGAAGACACCAGTTTGTCCTTGGTCTGGCTGGAGAACTTCGGGTCCGGCACTTTCACCGAGATCACTGCAGTCAGGCCTTCGCGGGCGTCATCACCGGTGGTGGCAACCTTTTCCTTCTTCAGGAAACCCTCGTTTTCAATGTAGCTGTTCAGCGTTCGGGTCAGGGCAGCACGGAAGCCCGCCAGATGGGTACCGCCGTCGCGCTGTGGAATATTGTTGGTGAAACAGAGAATGTTCTCGTTGTAGGAATCATTCCACTGCAGCGCCACTTCCACGCCAATGCCGTCTTCACGGTCAAACTGGAAGTGGAACACCTTGTTGAGCGGAGTTTTGTTGCCGTTCAGATAGGTCACAAAGGCAGACAAGCCGCCCTCAAACTCGAACAGGTCTTCCTGACCACTGCGCTCGTCCTTCAGGTGAATACGGACGCCGGAGTTCAGAAATGACAGTTCGCGCAAGCGTTTGGCAAGGATGTCGTAGTGGAACTCGATATTGGTAAAGGTCGCCGGGGACGGGCGGAAACGTACTGCTGTCCCGGTGCCCTGGGTTTCTCCGACCACGGCCAGCGGTGCATCCGGCACGCCATGACGATAGATCTGCTCATGGACCTTGCCGGCGCGGCGAATGGTCAGCTTCAGCTCCTCTGACAGGGCATTGACCACCGATACACCGACACCATGCAAACCACCGGACACCTTGTAGGTGTTGTCATCGAACTTACCGCCGGCGTGGAGCACGGTCATGATAACCTCGGCCGCAGACACGCCCTCTTCGGGGTGCATGCCGGTGGGAATGCCACGACCATTATCAGTGACGGTGACGCTCTCATCCGGATGGATGATAACGTTGATCTCGGAACAGAAGCCGGCCAGCGCCTCATCGATGGAGTTATCCACTACCTCGAACACCATATGGTGCAAGCCAGTGCCGTCGTCAGTGTCGCCAATATACATGCCGGGGCGCTTGCGCACCGCGTCCAGACCCTTGAGAACCTTGATACTGGAGGAGTCGTAGCTCGTCTGCTCTGTCATGGAGTTTCCCTTACCTGAATATCAAATGGCTCCGGTGTCAGATGTCCGGAGTCCCTTATCCCTGCTACAGCTTTTTCAGGGCACCATGTTCCACGTGGAACACCGTGTAATTCGTTTCCTTGCCCAACGGAGCCAATGCCGGGTCCAGTGAAGTCACAATCACCTGCCGGCTGACCCTTATTACCGCACTCATGACCCGGTCCGCGTTATCCCGATCCAGCTCGGAGGTCAGGTCATCCACCAACATCAGGCAATCCCGACCGGCCAGCTCCCGGATCAGCCGGACCTGTGCCATCACCAGCGCATAGGCAACGATCTTCTGCTGCCCCCGGCTGAATACCTCGCGAACCGACCCTTCCTCGCTGCTAAGCAGCAGGTCAGCCCGATGTGCTCCCTTGCCGGTAAAGCCCCGACGAACATCCTGCTCAACCGTAGTTGCCAATACGGCGGCGATGTCTTCCCCGGCCGCCCAGCCCGAATGCAAGGCCAGCCCCACCGCCGGTACTGCCGCAGAAAAGGCCGACAGCTCCTCTTCGAAAAGCCGTATCAACAACGGCAGATGGCGTCGGCGCAAGGCGTCGATTCTAGCAGAACTCTCGGCAACCTGCCGGTCCCAAACGACCAGTTCACGTAGCTTCAGAGCGGGCTTCTTGAGCAGGCGATTACGCTGATCCACCGCACCGCGCAGACGACGCCACTCCTCGATAAATTCCTGTTCCACGTGGAACATGGCCCAGTCCAGATAACGACGACGGGCAGACGATCCACCCTCAACCAGCTCCACTGTGCCAGGGTGCAACACCTGTACCGGGAACAGCCGGGCGATATCGCTTAGCCCGGAAACCCGCTCTCCATCCAGTCTGGCATCCAGCAAAGACTGCCTATCCCGCTTGACCCCGACACGTCGACTCCCCTGATCGGACTCGATCTCGGCAAACAAAGTGCAGTCATTGTTATCCGCCATGACCAGACTCGACAGCCGAGAGGTGCGAAAGCTGCGCCCCGCCCCTAGCAGGTAGATAGCTTCAAGCAGGCTGGTTTTGCCGGAGCCGTTCTCGCCGGTGACAACGGTGACGGCCGGGTCTGGCACGAAGCTCTGGTCGCGATAGTTACGGAACTGGTGAAGGTGAAAACGTTGCAGCATCAGGAGGAGGGCAGGGGCGGACCCAGGCGGTCCGCCCGCAGAAGAGGAATCAGAGACGCATCGGCATAACGACATACAGCGCCTGACGCGCAGACGGATCTGCCACCAGCGCCGAACTGTTGCTATCACCCAGCTGCAGCTCTACCGCATCGCCGTGCATGGCGTTCAGCACCTCGAGCAGATAACTGACATTAAAACCGATCTCCAGCGCAGCGCCGGTGTAGTCCACCGACACTTCTTCTTCCGCTTCTTCCTGCTCGGGGTTGTTGGCCTGGATCCTCAGGCTGCCTTCCGCCAGTTGTACCCGAATACCGCGGTACTTCTCGTTGGACAGAATCGCAACCCGCCCCAACGCCTGCTTGAGGGTCTCGCGGTCAGCGTTGACCAGGCGATCGCATTTCTTCGGAATCACCCGATCGTATTCCGGGAACTTGCCGTCCACCAGTTTCGAAGTAAAGGTGATATCCCCGGCCACCACGCGAACATGGTTTTTGCCGACAATCACTTCAACCTCTCCGGCAGCATCACCGAGCAGACGGGCCAGCTCCATCACACCCTTTCGCGGCAGAATCACCTGGGCCTGATCCTTGATCGCCTCCAACTCGACATCACACATGGCCAGACGATGGCCATCGGTGGCTACGGTACGCAGACGGCCAGGACGCAGCTCAAACAGCATGCCGTTCAGGTAATAACGCACATCCTGCTGAGCCATGGAAAAGGCGGTACGGTCAATCAGCTGGCGCAGGGCACCGGGAGCGATGGTAAAGGCGGAGCCTTCGGTCTTCTCTTCCAGATTCGGAAACTCGCTTGCCGGCAGGGTGGCCAGCGTGAAGCGGCTACGGCCAGACCGGATCAGTAAGCGCTCACCATCAATCTCGAACCGGATATCGGCTTCCGCCGGCAGGCTCTTGCAAATGTCCACCAGTTTACGTGCCGGCACGGTCGTTTCACCGTCGCGGATCTCACCGCCGATTCCCAAACCGGCAACCAGCTCCAGTTCCAGATCGGTACCAGTCATGGATAACCGGTCCCCGGAGACTTCGAGCAGGACATTCGACAGCACCGGCAGGGTCTGCCGGCGTTCGACCACCGAGGCTACCTGCTGCAGCGGCTTGAGCAACTGTTCGCGATTGATGCTGAATTTCATGATCCCTTCCCGTCTCCGGTTTTCTTGTTAAGAGGTGAGAGTGCGCAACAGATTCTGATAATCCCGTTCCACATCCGCATCCGATTCCCGTAGTTTTCCGATGTTCTTGCAACCATGCATGATCGTGGTGTGATCACGGCCACCGAAGGCATCGGCAATTTCCGGATAACTGTGGCTGGTCAATTCCTTCGCCAGCGCCATGGCCACCTGACGAGGGCGACTGATCGACCGACTGCGCCGCGCTGACAACATGTCATTCAACTTGATGTTGTAGTACTCCGCCACCACTCGCTGAATATTATCGATACTGATTTGTCTGGCATGACTGGCCAGCAGATCTTTCAGGGCATCGCGGACCAGGTTGATATCAACCACAGCACCGCTCAGGCGAACATGGGCAATCACCCGTTTCAGCGCCCCTTCCAGCTCACGAACATTGGAGCGAATTCGCTGGGCAATAAAAAAGGCAGCTTCACTGGGCAGCTCGATCTTCGCCTCCTCGGCCTTCTTTTTCAGAATCGCCACCCGGGTTTCCAGCTCCGGCGGTTCCAGCGGTTGCGACAGCCCCCAGCCAAACCGTGACTTGAGGCGGTCCTCCAGGCCATCAATCTCCTTCGGGTACTTGTCGCAGGTCATTATTACCTGCTGACCATTCTCAATCAGGGAATTGAAGGTGTGGAAAAACTCTTCCTGGGACTGCTCCTTACCGGCAAAAAACTGGATGTCGTCAATCAGCAGGGCATCCAGCGACCGGTAAAACCGCTTGAACTGATCAATGGTCTTGTTACGCAAGGCACTGACCATATCCTGAACAAATCGCTCACTGTGCAGGTATACCACTCGGGCACTGGGCTTGCGCTGCAGGATGGCATTGCCAACGGCATGCATAAGGTGGGTCTTACCCAAACCGACACCGCCATAGAACAATAGCGGATTATAGCCCTGGGTACCGGGATTCTCTGAGGCCTGCTGGGCGGCTGCGAAAGCCATCCGGTTCGACTTGCCCTCAACGAAATTATCGAAGGTATAACTGGTAATCAGATTGGAACGGTGCTGATGTGCAGGAGCCTCTGTAGCCGCCTCCTGACTGACCTGCACTGGCACCGCCACGGTATCGGTCCTGACCCGTGGCGCCTGGGTGCCAAGCACCACTTCGGTGACCGACCGCGATGACCCCACCTCCAGCGCAATCTTCGGCGCTCCGGTGCTGTCGAGATCTCCCATCAGCTCACAGATCAGCTCCAGATACTTGTCGCGGACCCAGTCAACAACAAAGCGATTCGGGGCAAACAGGGTCAAGCTGCGACCATCAGAAGCGGCTACAACCTGCAGCGGTCGGATCCACATATTGAACTGCTGGGACGGCAATTCGTCCTCGAGACGCGATAAACAGCGATGCCACAGTTCTTCAGACACGTCTCAAAGCCTTGCCGGGAAAACCAAAGAAGCAGGCATTCTATACCCTGTTTTACCCCCCCGGCCAGCGAACAAAAACCGCTTTTCCACATGTGGATAAGACTGTGAGTAATCTACACTGAGGTCTGGGAGTGAAGGGTGGAGAAAACCGCCTTCCGGGGAACATGCTGATTCCATCCCCGGTTCCACGGCCTTTGTCCGGCCCCTTTTCAGCCCCCATCCGCAGGGTTGTGAATAACTTATCTATATGAATTTATTGGATAAATATAGATTATCCACAGATATCCGCCTGCCTTATAACAAGCAATAACAAAAAAAGAATTTAAATACCTTTTAATACTTATGTACCCCTGAAAAACCGCAAAACCCTTGCATTGACAATGCTCAGACGTCTGCCTAGAATTGCCGCCCTTCGCATTACCAGAATCTGTGAGACCGACGATGAAACGTACTTTTCAACCCAGCAATATTCGCCGCAAGCGTACCCATGGCTTCCGTGCCCGCATGGCGACTGCCAATGGCCGTGCTGTGCTGAACCGTCGTCGTGCCAAGGGTCGCAAGCGCCTCTGCGTCTAACGCGCCCGATCGCGACTGCCGCCCCTGACGGGGCGGCAGAAAGACCGCCGAGATTCCCCGCCAGCGGTCGCCGTTATGACATCATCCAGCACGACCCGATTTCCCCGTCAGCACCGCCTGCTTTCTCCATCCGAGTTCAAACCGCTATTTGACCAGCCCCAGTGGCGTGCCAGCAGCCAGCATTTCCTGTTACTGGTTGCAGCGAACGGCCTCGCCACTCCGCGGCTCGGTATTGTTATCGGCAAGCGCCGGGTGAAGCGGGCCGTAGACCGTAATCTGCTGCGTCGATTGATCCGGGAGACCTTCCGCCACCGCAGCACCGATCTTGCCGGTCTGGATATCGTTGTGCTGGTTCGCGCCGACCTGCGCCGACCTGACAAACGCCTGATTGCCGAGGAGCTCGGTAAAGTCTGGACCAAGCTGCTTGCCAAGCGTGCCACGGACTGAGAAACTGCCGGCCGCTTTTCTCGCCGATATGTTGAATCCGCTATGGAAATCCAGCGTGCCCTCGTTCTGACCGCGATTGCCGTGGTCACCTACATGATGATCCTTGCCTGGCAGCGTGATTACGTCCAGGTTCAACCCGTATCTGACACTCCGGTCAGCGAACAGGTTGTTGCTGATATCCCGGCCGCCGATGAAGCGGTGCCTGATGCCAGTGAAATTCCCTCACTGGCAGCTCCTGCTGTCGAGACGGCGGCAGCGGATGTGGTTGCCGCGCCAGCAGTCGACAGCGACCGGGTCATTACTGTCAGCACCGACGTGTTTCAGCTGGAAATCGACCGTCTTGGTGGCGACATCATTCGTCTGGCCCTGCCACAGTATCCTCTGCATGCGGAAACCCCTGACCAGCCATTCCTGCTGATGCAGCGTAATGAAACTCGCAAGTACCTGGTGCAGAGCGGGCTGGTCGGTCCCAACGGCACCGATACAGCCGCCGGCCGGCCAACCTGGCAGGCCAGCCAGAGCAGCTATCGGCTGGATGACCGTGATAACGAGCTGAATGTTGACCTGACCCTGCAGCAGGAAGGTGGCGTTAGCCTGATCAAGCGCTACACCTTTGAACGCGGTAGCTACCTGATACGGGTATCCCACGTGGTTCGCAATAACGGCGCTGAACCATGGCAGGGAGCGCTGTACGGTCAGATCCGCCGTGATGCCAGCGATGATCCGAGTGCCGCAACGGGCGGTTTTGTACCGATGCCGACCTATCTGGGCGCGGCCTACTGGTCCAGCGAAACCGCTTATAACAAGCTGCCATTCAAGGACATCAAGGAAGAGTCCATGAAAACAGCGCAGGACGGCGGCTGGATTGCCATGATCCAGCATTACTTCGTCACCGCCTGGGTACCGGACCGCCTGCAGAAGCACACCTATTCCGCTACCTGGCTATCTGCCAGCGATGAATACCTGTTGCGCTTTGTTTCCCCGGTCGCCAGCGTATTGCCGGGCACCGAACGCGTGCTCTATAGCGAGCTGTACACCGGGCCGAAGCAGCAAGATGTGCTCGAGTCGATCAGTCCCGGCCTGAACATGACCGTGGACTACGGCTGGTTGTGGTTTATTGCCCAGCCGATCTTTGCCCTGCTGATTTTCCTGCAGAGCGGTCAGATCACCCTGTTTGGCAATGTCATTGATATTGGCATGGGAGTAGGTAACTGGGGTGTGGCGATTATCCTGCTGACGCTGGTTATCAAGGCACTGTTCTTCAAGCTGTCGGCCTCAAGCTACCGGTCGATGGCAAAGATGCGCAAGGTCGCGCCGGAAATGGCACGGATCCGCGAGCAGTACAAGAGCGACCGGCAGAAACAGCAGATGGAAACCATGAAGCTGTTTCAGGAACAGAAGATCAATCCGCTCGGCGGCTGTTTGCCGGTGCTGGTCCAGATGCCGGTATTTATTGCCCTGTACTACACCCTGCTGGAATCGGTGGAACTGCGTCAGGCAACCTTCCTCTACCTGAATGACCTGTCGGTAATGGATCCCTGGTTCATCCTGCCGTTGCTGATGGGCGCATCCATGTTTTTTCAGATGAAGCTGAACCCGGCACCGGCAGATCCGACCCAGGCTCAGGTGATGAAGTGGATGCCGGTCATCTTCACTGTCTTTATGTTGTGGATGCCATCCGGCCTGGTGTTGTACTGGTTGACCAATAACCTGCTTTCCATCGCCCAGCAGTGGGTGATCACCCGCAAGATCGAAAGCGAATAATCTGCCGCCCCTCCCCTTCAAGGGGGAGGGGCCGTGGATAACGTAATATCTTCGTCCGCGCCGTTCCGGTCTGTACACTTCCCACCATGACCGACACCAAAGACACTATCGTCGCTGTTGCCACCGCTCCCGGAAAAGGCGGTATTGGCGTGATTCGCTTGTCCGGACCTGCAGCGTCGGGTATTGCTGCCCGAGTATTACGTTCAGGATTATCACTCACCCCCCGCCATGCCCATTTCTCCGCCTTTATCGATAACAACGGCGAGCAGATAGATGAAGGCTTGGCGTTGTTTTTCCCGGCACCTCACTCGTTCACGGGTGAAGACGTGGTGGAGTTGCAGGGCCATGGCGGCCCGGTCGTTCTTGATCAGATTGTTCGCACCTGCATCAGTCATGGAGCTCGTCAGGCGCGTGCCGGTGAGTTTTCACTCCGCGCCTTTCTCAATGATCGTATCGATCTGACTCAGGCAGAGGCGATTGCCGATCTGATTGATGCTGGCAGCGAGGCGGCGGCCCGCGCCGCCATGCACTCCCTGCAAGGTGAGTTCTCACGGGAAGTTGATCAACTGGTAGCGAGCCTGATACATCTGCGCATGTATGTTGAAGCGGCGATTGATTTTCCTGAGGAGGAAATTGATTTTCTCAACGACGGCAAAGTCAAAAAGGAAATCCGGCTGCTGATCGATCAGATTGAAAATGTATTGGCCGTGGCAAAGCAAGGAAGGCTGCTACGCGAAGGCATGACCGTGGTAATTGCCGGGCGGCCGAATGCCGGCAAGTCGTCGCTACTGAATGCGTTATCCGGCCATGATTCCGCTATTGTGACTGATATCGCAGGCACCACCCGTGACGTGCTGCGGGAAACTATCCAGATTGATGGGCTGCCGATCAATGTTATCGATACCGCTGGTCTCAGGGAGTCGCCGGATCAAGTGGAAAAAGAAGGTATTCGTCGAGCCTGGGCAGAAATTGCAAAGGCGGATCTGTTGCTGGTACTGACGGATATAACTGAATGCAGAGACAGGATCGAAACGCTCAGCGATATTCTGCCTGATGAGGACCAGCGTTTGGCTGCGCTAACAGTGCCGGTTCTTCTGGTGCTGAATAAAGTAGACCTTTGCGCGGACGTGAGAATGCCGAACAGCCGGTTTGATAGTTTGGCAATCTCCGCAAAAACCGGAGCAGGTCTGCCAGAGCTGCGTCAGACCCTGAAGCAAAGGGTCGGATATCAATATAGTAGCGAAAGCAGATTCTCCGCGCGACGGCGCCACCTAACGGCGCTGGAAGCAGCGTTGGTATCGTTACAGCAGGGAGAAAATCAGCTGGACCAGCATCGCGCCGGAGAACTACTTGCAGAAGATCTGCGTGCAGCGCAGCGGGCGCTGGAGGAAATAACCGGAGCATTCAGTGCGGATGACTTGCTGGGGAAGATTTTCTCCAGCTTTTGCATTGGCAAGTAGCGGTTACGGCAAAAAAACCCGGCGTCACGAGGGGGAGGGGGGAGTGTAACGCCGGGAAAAGTCCAACAACAGACTCAGCGATTAGCTACCTCTCTGCTGTCACTGCATTCCGCCCGAGCCAAATCCATGCGGCAGCGGATATTACGCAGCAGCGACATCATCTCCTTGCTGTAAATACCCTGATTAGTCAGTTCAATACGTGCATCACGCATCATCTCGTCATAGCGAACCCGGTCCTCGTCAGAAACGGTAATCCACCACTTGGAATCAACCTCCTTCTGTGCGGTATCAATGACCCGCATGGCCTGATCAAAAACGGTATCGGCGAAGTACTTCCGGGACCACCCCGCGAACTCTTGGGTAAACTTTCCTTCGCGCGCGATCACCTGCATGGTGAGCTGGCCAAGGGTGTACTCGATGATGCCGCCATTTGGCTGCATACCTTTGTAAAGTTCCAGCGCGCTATAGGCCAGTACCGGTGCGAAGCAGATATCAACGCTGTTGTTGTTGAAACGGCCTGCAAAGTTAGTGATATCTGACATTACCGGAGACATGCCAACCCGAGACGCCATCTTGCCCTGTGCCTCATCATAGGACATCACCGCAATCGACTTTCCCGCCAACGCATTGACATTGTTGATGGCCCTATCCTTGACGAAAAGATAGGCTGCGCCCATCGGACCCACGCCCAACACTTCGAATGAACCCTGTTTCAGATGCGGTGTGATCTTGTCATTGCCGCTGGAAATCACCTGGATCACTGTACGTAGGGCATCATAGTTCGGTACCGCACCGATGGAATCAAGACTACCAGTGAAGTTGTTGAACTGGCGGCCACGGATTCCGGTCAGCACCGCTGCGTCGCACTGCGATGCCTTCAGGTCCTCCGCTGCAATGCTCTCATCGGTATAAACCTTGAGATTGAGCTTGTAGCCATGGGCGGATGCCGCGGTGGCATAGTCACGCATGATGTTGTACTGATCACCCGCTGTGCCGATGATATCGAACACACAAATGTTGCGTTCCTGTGCTTCTGCCTGAAGCGTGATAATAAGCGGGACGCAAAGTGCTGCGGCTGTTGCGATGATTTTTCTGGTCAACATTGTCGTTCTCCTGAATGCGAGGGAGGTTGTCTGCCGGTTACAGCAGGTCGTCTATATCAATGGCGCTGGAATTTTTCGGAGCGTCATCCCAGAAAGTGCCAAGGCCGCGGAACGGCGTGCGCTGACCGGTGGCGTCCGCCCACATCCGATGTGACACGCCGAGAATCAACTCGCCGGCGATAGCATCCAGCAGGGCGTACTCCTTGTTGAGCTTGCTGTTGTTGGCCGCAAACTCGCGGATACCTTTGCGAATCTGGACCTGGTCATCGACGCCATAGGCGGAAATAACGTACAGAGCGCTGGCCAGACGAACGCCTTTCTTGAAGCCGAGCCGGGTTGATTTCTCCAGTTCCGCCCAGGCATCAGCGCCCTCGGGTGCAAGCATCGGCAGAATATTCCAGACCGCAGCGCGAGTGCCCTGAGGTACGCCCCACCATTTCTCGTTATCCAGACAAGCCGCTCCGCGTTCTACCTTGGCTGCCACATCGCGGGGAATGCCAACAGCGGTTTCGGCGGTGGCATCGTTGAGCAGCGACTGGACGCCAGCGATCAGACCAACCATCCACACCAGCTCGTCAAAATCGCTGCGCAAACGCGGACAGCTACCATCAATCGGCTCGCCGTATACCATGACGGTGCGACGGTAAGCCTCATACAAACGGCGAGCCGCCTGCTCCGCATGCGCCTTCTGCTCGGAACGGGCGTCCTGCGCTTCGGTGACATCACCACGCTTCATGGCGCGCAGATAGCGCAGCTCGGCATCAAGCGCCTTCTGCTCGGAACAGGTAGCAGCAGAGACAAATACCAACGGCGCCAGCTTGTCCGGTTTCGAACCGACCTCACCAAATGACATCAGCAGCGGCGTCAGCGATTCACCAGTGGCGCAGGCCATGCCAATATCGCGATAGGTCATCAGATGCGGCACCATCTCCGCTTTACTGAAGCTGACCAGTACATCGCCCGTGCCCTTGTAAACCGCCGTGCAGCCAGAAATAACGCTGCTTACCAAAATGAGCAGACCGCTCAGACGGATGCTTTTCGAGAGTTTCATAATATTTCCCTTGTATTCGCGACAGTGACGGTCGACTCAGCGTTTAACCGAGGTGGACAGTACATTCAGAATTACTTCGCCGATCGGCAGCGTCAGCTCAACGTCGGCATTGAGTACTCCCGCTGCTGACAGGTTAACCAGAGAGACAATGGCTGTTTCATTGGCGAGCGCCACGCTCATCCGGCCATCGTCGATAAACTCGACATCGCCACTGACGTTGGCGGTAAAGCCATAGCTTCGCTGGTTATGCTCCAGTTGTGTCGGCGCTCCAAGAACGCGGGCAACGGCTCTAAGGCGCGGCGCATCGATGTAGCCGTTCAGCGTTGCGAGAAAGCGCGGGCCATCAACGCCTTCAACGATCCATCCCTCACCGTATCCGGATTCGCCCGGGTCACACTGCCGCAACGGTGCCGACTCTGCCGGACTGGGCGCGACGGGATTGCTTCGCGCATCGCACTCGTAACGGATGCGCATAATCAGTTCGCCACTGTCGGTCGGGTCGGCGGTGGTAAACGGCTCCGAGGTGGTCTCGGCGTATACGACGAAGCTGGTGGTCATCAGTGCGGTCGGGTGGAGGTAGACAAGGATGCCACCGTTCGCCGCGACGTCTGCGGGAAGAGGGGCGCGGGCAATAGCCGCTGCTTCAGTGGCATCAAGAAATCCGACGATTTCGCCGCCGAGAGCACCAGTGGTATATACATAGGTATCCTCGGGACAGGTATCACCGACCGGGCAGCCGATATTGGCTGCCGCCACCTGGCCGCCGACGTCAGTTACGGTTACCCGACCACTGTTCTTGAGGTAGTCAGGATCGGCCACCGCATTCTCTTCCCCGATATCGCGACGACCATTGCTGTTGACGTCTGCGGTAGGCAGGTTCGACAGCCTGGTCAGTACCGAAGAGCTCACTGGACCACCGCGGAAAAATATTTGCATGTCCTGGCCGCCGCCATTCAGTGCCGGAGCGGTCGCCAGTGAGGTGGACAGCAGCCGGGTTCTCAAGGGCAGGCCATCTGCGGAGCAGATTGCTGTGCCCGGATTGCATGCAGAAGAGGAGGCATTACCGTTCGAGCGCAGCGTGTATCGATACAACGAACCTTCGGTCCATGGCTGATCCGGGGTAAACAGAATCTCCCGATCACGGACTTCGAGACGGCCCTCAACGCTGGCGATGGTGGCTTCTGCGGCGTCCACTTCTTCGACCAGGAAAGTACCGCCGGCAACAATGCTGGCTGGATCCATGACCTGTGAGAAGCTGACCTGAATGCTGCGATCCGCCGGCATCACCGGAAGCGGTAGCCGATCATCGGTGGTCTGGCTGCCGTCACAACGACCGACATGGTTGTTGGCGAGATCCCGTCCCACTGTTGCACAGGGAAAGCCCGGATAAGTTTGCAGCGCCAGTGGTGAGGCAGGCGCGCTGGTAGCGTAGGACGGCATGGTAAACGACAGCGTCTGAGCTGGTAGCGGGTTACCGCTCAGGTCGGTAATGCCGTCAAGCAGGTTGATGTCGTAAACAGAGCCATAGTTGAGTGGCACTGTGATTATCACCGAAACACCATCCTGACGGATCTGCTCCGGTACGACTTCAGTAGAGTCTTCGCTAACAGTGATGTTGTTGACCAGAGATAACGGATCAACTGCCTCGTTAAAGTTGATCACGATTGGTTCACCGGGACGATGGCTGCTGGCGAGCTGATCCGGCATCCAGGACTGTACCAGTGGTGCATCCATATCCACGGCGGGCTCTGGTGCCGCCAGCTGATCGGCATAGGCCTCCATGCGGAAGCTGAGTACGCCGAACGCGGTTTCCAGACCCAGCACTTCCGACTCCACCACTGTGAGCGCGTCGGAAACCAGCACACCGTTCTCGACGATACCCTGACCGACCAGCTCAAGATGCAGGACATCCTGATTGAAGGAAGAGTTTGCTACCGGGTTGCCGGTGGTGATGGCGACATCCATGAATACGCGAATTTGCCGTGGTGCGCGCGGCGAGGTGCTGTAAGGATTTGGCAGCAGATAACCGGTGGCGTCGGAAATAAACTGCACGACAACATCGCCTGAGTTGAAGCCGGCCGGAATCTGGCCGCCGACACGAACAACCAGCTCATCACCGGTCAGCATGCTGCCTCGAGCAATTCGCAAAGGAGTGGCGAGCGGATAGTTCGGCACGAAAGCCAGTTCGGCAAACACATCGCCCTGTTGCTGTGACTGGGTTTCCTCGCCCAGTAGCGTGGCGATGACCGGCACCAGATTGACTGGCTGCCCGGTCAGCTCGGATGGCAGACCGCTGGCCGGCGCCTGCAGTGCCAGCACTTCGGTGGGGCCGCTGGGCAGCGGCGAAAAGCTGAAGCTGTCACTGCCGTCAAATGACAGCTCAAGGGCGGCGCCATAACGGCTGGTCAGTTGATCGGAAAGCGTCAAGGTATAAGTAGTGCCCGCCTGCAGGTCTGTCACCGGGTCAATGGTCAGGGAGTGACCTTTAGCCAGCACAATCGCCGGGACCAGCTGATCCTGATCATCTTTCAGCATCAGGCTATCGCCATAGCGAACACTGGCGACATCAATCGGTTGGCTGAACTGAAAGCGCAGCGTGCTGAAATCCAGAATCGGCAGCTCAGCGTCATCCGGAAACATCCGCGTTACCGCGAACAGATCGTCACTAACTTGCAGTGATCGGGGCCCTTTTGCGGCCAGTGAAGTCGTGAAGGAGAAGCCACCATCGGGCAAGGTGATCTGGCCTTTGGCACTGTTCAGGTTGAGCAGCTCAACGGTGTAGGTCATGCCGGGTGCTAGTGGGTCAATAGGGCGCAAGACAATGCTGCGATCATCGCTGCCCGGCGCGACGCTGATTTCCACCGGCACCGGTGTGGTGTCCTGCATCAGACGGATCATGCTGTCATCCAGCGCCAGCGGATCGGCTACCGGATCAGACAGGCGCACGACAATCGGCGCGCGAGTCGACACGCCGCGCTGATCGGCGTCCGGATAGGTATAGAACACATCGCCACCGCGACCGGGGAATACCACGGTCTGCTTGTCGCCACCGCAGCCGACCACGGTCAGCGATGCCGCCAGTAGCAAAGCGAATCGGTTCTTCATCGGTATATTATTCATGTCCGCTCTCCTCAGAATTTCAGCGTGAAGGAACCACTGAAGACATGAACCTCGCCGCCGGCGGTAACGTCTTCCTGGTAGGGCTGGTTATCCGGCGTGGTGCCGGTGAGGCTGAAATCGCGATCTTTCAGGTGCTGATACTGGTAGCCAAAGTCCAGTTGCACTGGCCACGCCAGTACCGGCGGATTCTTCAGCAACAGCGAGCCGCCGAGACCGAGGATGTACTTGTCGTTATCCAGGTAGTTCACTTCATCGGAGTTGTCGTTCTCCAGAGGCGACTGTTCAAAAGCAATACCGGAAGTCAGCGTCAGCGACTCATTCCACTGGTATTGCACGCCGATGCGAGGAATAACAATATCCTTGAAGCGCAGATCGGACTGGTCTTTCACCGTGTCCTTCTGCAGCTGATCTTCCAGTCGCGACCATTGCTGGAACTCGGCGGTGGCGCCAACCCGGAACTTGCCGAATTGATACTGGGCGCCGGCGGTAATGATCTCCGGAGTGAAGCCGGAAATGGTGCTGATTATCAGATCCAGACCCGGTTCAGGGATGGTGCCTGGAATGACGGCATTGGCGGCGACATTGGTTTCACCCTTGGCGTAGCCCTTGTAAACGATGGCCGCATCGAGCTTGTCCATCCAGCAAGGCGAGCGCGAACAGAGTGTCTCGCCAGCATTCATGTTGACGGCAAGAATCGGCACCATGACCGGCTCAGCAGAAACTTCGATATTCTCGCGTTCGGTGTTGCCGGCCAGATCGCTTTGCGTGGTCATGGTGGCATCGGCATGAAGAGTAACGCGAATAGAAGCACCGACATCAATGCCACGCCAGACATTGGTACCGGCGCCAAGATTCAGAAACAGAGGCTGCCGCCCGTAGTTGAAGAACTGTCCTTCATTGGCAGTGCCGGACTGGAACGCCATCATCTCCTTGCCGAATTTTTCCACTCCGGCCATGAAGCCGAACATGATTGGATGGTCATACTTGGTCAGGAATGACAGGTCCTTTTTCATCCCGATCAGGACCTGTTGCGAGGGCGTGTCATCAAGTACATCGCCGTCACGGGTCGGTGCGTTTGTTCCGCCGTGGCTTTCCACTTCCAGAGATGGCTCAGCATGAAACAGCCCGCCAGTCAGTTCGCCGCGGGTATCGCGGGCCAGATACGCCGGGTTGTAATAGGTCGCTGATACCTGATTGTTGAACAGCGACAGAGATTGGGCCGAGGCAATATCCGACGGTAAAATGCCGAACGTCGTCGCGGTATTGCTCATACCGGCATGGGCGATAGTGCCTGCCGAGGCCATGGATGCGATCAGCGCCGCAAGCGGAATCCGGGCAAACTGTTTCATAATGACTACTCCGTTCATTTCTGGTTGTTCTTGTCAGCCCGAGATTCCGGTTACTGACAGGATTGTTGTTATCTGCCCGAGACTTCCTGCAACTTCGGACAGCGTCCACCGGGCCCCCGGTGAATTCGCTCCCACACCTGACCCACGAGTCTGTGGTGTTGGAAAAAAAAGCCGTGCACAAGGCGTGTACGGCTCTGGAAACAACGCCAATAAACGCGTTGTGTGTGCTCGTTATCTGAGAAGCACCTCGCCACCGTTGAGGAAGGCGCCGTCAAATGAGGCGCCGTCTATCTCGGCATAGGCGCCCGGCTTCAGGCCATTCAGAAATTCAGTGGTGTCAGTAATCGGACAGGGCAGCAGGGGCAGCAGCGACTGCGTCAGGCACTGCCCGGAATCAATCAGGGTGATGACACTATCAATGGTTTCGACCAGCAGGTTGTTGGCGCTGCTGACATCGAACCTGATGCCGGCGACAGAAAAGGTTCCGCTGACAGAATCAACCGCGGAGATCTGGCCATGCAGAACAATGTTCTGGTCGTTCGCAGCAGCAAGAGATTCTGCCGAGGTAATAAAAAGCTGGCCTTCACTGTCAGTGAAGGCGGAGATCGCCATCTGCTCATCACCGGAAAAGGCCTGAGCATCACCGGCACCGGGAACCAGCAGAGCGGTCTGGTCAAGCACGAAGATCAGGTCACCGACAATCTGCTCCAGCGGGGCTTCAATACGCACCAGCGGATCGCGCGCGATCAGCCGGGTTGCGGTGATAACTCCAGTACCGGTATCAAGAACGCCATCCACCTCGATGCGGGCACCAAGCGCCAGATCGCGCAGCGTATTGATGCCGGCAGCGACCAGGCTTTCGAGGTTGACCAGCTGGCCATCCAGACTGATGGTCAAAGGCAAATGGCGGATATCGGTAATGACGCCGTCGAAGGCGGCAGGGATCTGCTGCGGTGCGGAGCGGTTGCTGGCAAACAGATTCAATCCTTCCGGCTTGCAGATCAGACGATGCGCTGTCTGCAAACTCTCGCCGGCAACAAATGTGGTGCTTGCCGATGCTTGTACGACAACCTTGCTACCGTTACGCAGTCCGGTATCGCAATTCTCCAGCGCAATGCCGTCGAGGCTGATGAGCTGATCACGAATACGGAAACCACTGGCATCGAGATCGCTAACGCGACCGACGATCTGCCAATCGAGGGGCGCGTCATTGAGCAGGCTGAGGCGTGTGGCGCGTATCGAACCGAAGCTGTTCGGCATGCCACCGACGGCAACCATATCGCCCTGCTGCAACAGTTCCGGATCACCTTCCGGAACAGACAGCAGTGTGTCCGCGGTGACAAATACCGGCTGACCCAGAACCGTCAGCGGCGCCACGCTGGTGACCGGGCCAATCACCTGATGCCAGGCGTCAATGGCAATGGCAGTCCCTTGCATTAGATCGTCGCTGGCATCCTCGGCCAGCAGGTATTCCAGTGTGATGCCGAGCGGCAGCCCCTGACCCTCGGCATTCACCGAGTTAGCGGCCACCGGCCGACCATCGAGGCGAACTATTGCATCTCCGGCAATCGGGAAGTGGCGGTTGCCACCCACCCAGATGGAACCATAGCCGGAGGCGGTGCCGCTGCCGGAACCGCCGATGCCACCTTCGGCAACTTCATCGCCGCTACGGGGTTCACCAGGTGGCGATGAGTTGGATGCATTCGGGTTGCCGCAGGCGGTCAGTATCAGGCTGGCCAGGCTCAGGCCGGCGGGAAGCATCAGGCGCGGATTCATTGTTCGCCCTCCTGATCTTCGAAGTAATAGATGCCAAGCCCGGCGCGAACCTTGCCGGTACCGGGGATGTCCGGGTTGATATCGCGGTCATGCTGGCGTAACCAGCGATCGAACTCGACCAGCACCTCGTGGCCACGCCTGGACACCATCCGGTGCAGCTCATCAAGGCACTCCTGCGGCAGGTTGTCGTAAGACACCTTTAGCTGGAACCGTGAGTCGTTGGCCGAAGCATTCAGGTTATGGGAAATGGTTTCGGCGAGATCGCCGACGTCGGTGCCCATGATCTTCATGATCTGGGTCTCATCCTTGCTTGGCACATAGGCCTTCTTCATCAGATAGATACGACGCCCGGCGTCCATCTTGACGATGCCGGCCTGACGCAATTCGTCGAGCACCGCCCGCGGGGTCAGATCGCCACCGACATCCCCGACCAGACTGGAAAAGGAAGCCGGGCCTTCAAACGTCAGCGTCTGTGGTTCGTTGTCACTGGTCAGGTAGGCCGGGCTTGAGCACCAGGTCGAAATCACCCGGGCAGCGCGGTGAAAGGTATTGCCCAGCTCGCGATCGGCCAGCGCCGGCTCGCGCTTGATCCGCAGTACCTCCTTGCGTGACAGCCCGGTGACCAGCGCCACCCGGCTGACCGTTTGTTTGCGGCCCTTGATGGTGAAATCCCTGTCCGCCACCTCGGCAAACACCTGCCGCGCGATCTGGTCGAAGGTCGCGTAGGTGATCTTGTTGGCCAGCAGCACACGCACAATCGGGCGCAGCAGTCGGGCCAGAGCAAGGAGGACGGTATTGATCACTCTATCGTTCATAATTGGGAAAATAATCCCAAATTATGCTTCGATCAAGTAGGCACGGGCGTACCATCGACGAGTGGTATAGGAAAATAGAATGAGTCCGGCTCAGGCGCTAATACGAGCCTTTGAGGATATCTATATGATTAATATGAAAAATATATGACCGCCAGACGGAGCGCGAATCAGCAGGATTATTTTTTGTTACGGCAGGCAGTCCCCGCCGATGTCGGTCGGCAGGGGAAGGTGATCAGGGCAAGTCCGGCAGGCGTCAGACCCGGTCGAGCAACTGTTCCAGCTCGTCCAGGGCATCGCCGGTATAGACCGCCAGGCGCTGCATGCTGGGCAGGGTGTCACGGCAGCCGGTGTAGCCGAAGTTGAGTGAATCGGCATAGCTCAGGCAGGTGATGTTGAGGGCACCGCCATGGGCAATCAGCGACACCGGGTACATCGCCTCCAGCCGGGCGCCCTGGAAGTACAGTGCTTCGCGCGGGCCAGGCACGTTGGAGATAGTGACGTTGAACACCGGCCGGGCGCGACCGCCCAGACCAGTGGCCAGCTGCAGCATGTAAGGTGCCATCAGCAGCATGGTGTACTGGGTCAGGGTGCTGCGTGGCAGCGTCTGCAGGTGATCCTTGGCACTGCGGGTCGAGGCCTTGATCGCTTCCAGCCGGCGCAGCGGATCGGCCACATCGGTGGCCAGACTGGCAATCATGAAGCTGATCGAGGTGCCGGTACCCTGATCGTCGGCGGCGCGGATATTGACCGGAATCCCGGCGGTAAGCGGGTCGGCGGGCAGGGCATTCTGCTCTTTCAGGAAGCGGCGCAGGGCGGTGCTGCACAGGTACAGGACAATGTCATTCAGGGAGGCATTGGCCTGAATGGCCAGCTCGCGCAGCGCCGACATGTTGTACTGCTGGGTGGCAAAACGGCGTTGCGGCGTGACCCGCTTGTTGAGTACCGATGCCGGGCCGGCGAACGGGCCGACCAGCGGGCTGCCGTCTTCATGACGGACCAGCTTGCCCAGCGCCCCGACCAGTTTTGGTACCGTTTTCAGCTGGTCGCGCAGCGCCTCGATGGCCGCCTCCAGACCATGGGCTTCGTGGCCGGAGGCAGCGCCAATCAGCTTTACCCGTTCCGGGCGCACCGTCCAAGGTGGCGGCATATCAAGGGCATTGGGGTCGTTCGACAGCACCCGCTGCAGCAGGCGCATGCCGCTGATGCCGTCGATCAGCGAATGGTGCATCTTGGTGTACAGGGCAAAGCGGTTGTTCTCCAGGCCCTCGATAATATGGCTCTCCCACAGCGGCCGGCTGAAATCGAGAGGGTGGCTGTGCAGCCGCGAGATCAGTATGCCAAGTTCCCGCTCGCCGCCAGGCTTGGGCAGCGCCGAGTGGCGGACGTGGTAGTCAAGATCAAGATCATTGTCGATTTTCCAGGCCGGGGTCAGGGTGCGGCCGATCTTGCCAGGATTGAGCAGCTTGTGATTCCACGGCGGAGCGAAATCCCGGCCAACCTTCATCCGCGCAACCAGATCACGCAGGAAGGTATCCGGTGCCCCGTCCGGCAGGGAGAAAATCTGCAGGTTGCCGACATGCATCGGGGTGTCATCGGATTCCACCGCCAGCCAGGCGGCGTCGAGGGTCTTCATGCGCTTCATGTACAGTCCCGAGTCAGTGGTCGTCTGCCGGACAGCTCAATGCCGGCACGATGGATGCAGCTTAGCGTTTGATCGCCGAAATGAAAATTTTTCCGCACAGGCAAACGGTAACAGATTCCGCTGGTATCCTTGTCGCCACATTGATCACGGATATGACCATGTTCAGACGTACCAAGATTGTTGCCACCATCGGCCCGGCCAGCGCCCCCGAGGCCATGCTCGACCGGCTCATTACCGCCGGCGTGAACGTGTTCCGGCTTAACTTCTCCCACGGCAGTGCCGACGACCATCGCCAGGTCGCTGCCCGTATCCGTGCGGCAGCGGACCGGCAGCAGCGCACGGTGGCGATTCTGGCCGACCTGCAGGGGCCGAAGATCCGGGTTGGCCGGTTTCGCGATGGCCCTGTGGTGCTCAGGCATGGCCAGCGGTTTGTGCTCGATGCCGGCATGGATGAGCTCGCCGGCGAGCCGGATCGAGTCGGTATTACCTACAAGGAGCTGGTATCTGATTGCAACGTGGGCGACACCCTGCTGCTGGATGACGGCCTGATTGAAATGCTGGTCGATGAGATCCATGACAATGCCCTGCATTGCACCGTAACGGTGGCTGGCAAGCTCTCGAACAACAAGGGTGTCAATCGCAAGGGTGGCGGTCTGACCGCCCCGGCGCTGACGGAAAAGGATCTGGCCGACATCATCATCGCTGCCGATATGGGCGTTGATTATCTGGCGCTGTCATTTCCGCGGGATGCTGCGGATGTTGATCTGGCTCGTGAGCGTTATCGTGCCGCCGGCGGCGAAGGCGGCATTATTGCCAAGATCGAACGGGCAGAGGCGGTCAGCAATACCGCGGTGCTTGATGACATTATCTGTGCCTCCGACGGCGTCATGGTGGCGCGTGGCGATCTCGCCGTGGAAATCGGCGATGCCGAGCTGGTCGGTGTGCAGAAGCATATTATCCAGCGCGCCCGTGACCTCGATCGTTTTGTCATTACCGCAACACAGATGATGGAGTCGATGATTCACAGTCCGCAGCCGACCCGGGCGGAAGTGTCGGATGTGGCCAACGCCGTGCTTGATGGCACCGACGCGGTGATGCTGTCGGCAGAGACCGCCGTGGGCGACCACCCGGAAGCCACCGTGCGCGCGATGCACCGCATCATCATGGGCGCAGAGCGCACCTATCAGACCCACATGCTGAAAGCCCGACCGATGGCGGATCAGGAAAAAATCGACGAAGCCATCGCCGGCGCGGCCATGGCGGTGGCCAATCATCTTGATCGGGTCAAGGCCATCATCAGCATGACCGAAACCGGCAACACCCCAAGGATGATGTCGCGGATTCGTTCCGGCCTGCCGATCTTTGCCTTTACCCCGCACGCGCATACGCGGCGCAAGCTGGCGATCTATCGCGGTGTCGAAACGGTGCACTTTGACAGCGCCGCGATTCACCCGGATGAGATTAATGCCCGCGCTGTCGAGCAGCTGGTGCAGATGCAGGTGGCCGGTCCCGGCGACCGCGTTATTCTCACCAAGGGTGATTACCTTGCCGTCCATGGCGGCACCAATACCCTGAAAATTGTTGAAATCAACCAGGAACCGAAATGAGTGATGCAGAGCAACGCTACCAGCAGTTTGTTGAACAGATCGCCGGCAAGGACGAGCTGTTCGTACTCAGTGACGGCGAGTCCTTTGCCCTGCTGAACAGTGATGGTGAAGAATGCCTGCCACTGTGGGCCGATGCCGATTCTGCCCGGCAGTGGAGCAATGATCCGGCACTGGTGCCGCGGGCGGTGACCATGCAGGTGTGGTTTGAGCGCTGGGTGCCGGGACTGACCAGCGACAACATTCTGGTGGCGGTGAACCCGGGTGAGTCCGGCGACGCCGTGGTGCTCAGTGCCGAAGAACTGGCCGATGCGCTGCAGGCCGGTGATGGCTGATATCCTGCCGTTTCGCAAACCGGCGGCGAAAAAGAAGGGGTTGTGCCAGCACGGCTTCCATCAATGGCGGGTCTGCAAGGAGCAGCGTTTCGACGTCAAGCAGGGCCGGCTGCTGACGGTGCTGCGCTGCAACCGCTGCGGTCTGGAAAAAATGGAGGCCCGTTGACCTTCTTCGCGGCGGCCCCGGAACAGGATCCTGTGGTGTCCTGCCGCCCCCAGTGCGGTGCCTGCTGTGTTGCCCCCTCGATCAGCTCGCCGCTGCCGGGCATGCCGGACGGCAAGCCTGCCGGCATGGCCTGTATCCACCTTGATCAACAGATGCGCTGCCGGATCTTTGCTGATCCGGCCAGACCGGCGGTGTGTGACTCGCTGCAGCCGCGCCGGTCCATGTGCGGCGACGACCTGCGGACAGCGATGACTGGCCTCGCCGAGCTTGAACGACTGACCAGTCCCTGAAAGGTTGTTGCGCAGCGATACTGGCGGTACAAAGGAAGATCGCGAGCCACCGGACAACCGTGATGAGCAGCTATCGCACCGAGAAGGATTCGCTTGGTGAAGTGCAGGTCCCTGCCGACGCCCTGTGGGGTGCCCAGACCCAGCGCGCGATCGACAATTTCAGCATCGCCCGCCCGCTACCCAACCGGTTTATCCGCGCCGTTGCCCTGATCAAGGTAACGGCCGCCGAGGTTAACCAGGCCCTTGGCCTGTTAGCCGAGGACAAGACCGACGCCATTGTGAAGGCGGGCAATCGTATTGCCGAAGGCGAGCTCGCCGAACAGTTTCCGGTGGACGTATTTCAGACCGGTTCCGGCACCTCGACCAACATGAACGTCAATGAAGTGATCGCCCACTTGTGCCGGCAGGCCGGGACAACGGTCAGCGCCAACGACGACGTCAATCTCGGCCAGAGCAGCAACGACACCATCCCCAGCGCCATTCACGTCAGCGCCGCGCTGGCGCTGGTGCAGCAATTGCTACCGGCGCTGCGGCAACTCAACGACACCATTCGAAGCCGCGCCGTTGAGCTGGCAGAGCAGGTCAAGCCCGGCCGCACCCACCTGATGGATGCCATGCCCATTACTTTTGGCCAGCAGCTGACAGGCTGGTCGGTACAGCTGGAGCATGCCGAGGGCAAGTTGACCGGCGCCCTGCATGGTCTGCTGCGGCTGCCGCAGGGCGGCACCGCGGTCGGCACCGGGATCAATTGCCACCCGCAGTTTGCCGAGCGTTTCTGTCTTCATTTGAGTGAAAAGACCGGCCAGCATTTCCAGCCGATGGATTCCTTTTTTGCCGGGCAGGGCGCCATCGACCGACCGCTGGCCCTGTCTTCGGCGCTGCGCGGCCTTGCCGTGGTGCTGATGAAAATCTGCAACGACCTGCGCTGGATGAATTCCGGGCCGCAGCATGGCCTGGCCGAGATCATGTTGCCGGCAGTGCAGCCGGGCTCGTCGATCATGCCTGGCAAGGTCAACCCGGTGATCTGTGAGTCGCTGTGCATGGTCGCGGCGCAGGTAATGGGGCTGGATCAGGCCAACGCCATCGCCGCGCAAAGCGGCAATTTCGAACTTAACGTGATGTTGCCACTGGTGGCGGATAACCTGCTCGGGATGATTGCCATGCTCGGCAACGGTATGACCATGCTGGATCAGCGGGCGATGCGGGGATTCCGGGCAAATAGTGAGCATCTGGCCGAAACCATCAACAAAAACCCGATACTGGTGACAGCGCTGAACCCGTTGATCGGCTACAACGCCGCAGCGGAAATTGCCAAAGAAGCATTTCGCAGCGGCCGGCCGGTGATCGATGTGGCCTGTGAGAAGACCGATCTGTCCCGTCAGCAACTTGAAAAGCTGCTTGATCCGGTCAAACTCACCCGCGGTGGCACTGAATTCTGACGGCGGCTGACCGGCCGCCGGCCCTTTACGGAACCAACAATACCAACAGAGGACTCGATCATGGATCTGAGCATCACCCGTACCCCGTCGGCCTATTCTTCGCCGCTGCTGATCAGCAGCATTCTTGAAGCCGGCGTGCGCAGCGCACCGGATCAGGAAATTGTCTACGCCGGCAAACTGCGCATGACCTACCGTGATCTGGGTGAACGGGTACGGCGGCTGGCCTCCGCCCTGAACAATCTTGGCGTCAAGCCGGGCGACACCGTGGCGGTGATGGACTGGGACAGCCATCGCTATCTGGAATGTTTTTTTGCCATTCCGATGATGGGCGCGGTGCTGCACACCGTGAATGTGCGGCTTTCGCCGGAGCAGATTCTTTACACTATCAATCACGCAAAAGACGACGTGATTCTGGTTAATCGCGAATTCCTGCCGATTCTTGATGCCATCAAGGATCGCATCGAGCCGGTGAAAAAGTTTGTCTTGCTGGACGACGGCGATGGCCCGAAGGACAGCAAGGTCGAAACCGCGGGTGAATATGAGGCGCTGCTGAAAGCTGCCAGCAGCGACTTCACTTTTCCGGACCTCGACGAGAACACCCGCGCCACCACCTTCTACACCACCGGCACCACCGGCCTGCCCAAGGGTGTGTATTTCAGCCATCGTCAACTGGTGTTGCACACCTATGCCGGTCGCGCTGCACTGGGTGGCAGTGGTCACGGCAGGTTCAATGCCAATGACGTTTATATGCCGATCACGCCGATGTTCCATGTGCATGCCTGGGGAATTCCCTACATGGCGACCATGATGGGCGTGAAGCAGGTCTATCCGGGCCGTTACGAGCCGGCCACGCTACTGAAACTGCTGGTCACCGAGAAAGTCACCTTCTCCCATTGCGTGCCAACCATCATCCAGATGCTGCTCGGTGCCGAAGCGGCGAAGAGTGTCGACCTGAAAGGCTGGAAAGTGATTATCGGTGGTTCGGCGTTGCCGGCAGCACTGGCCCGCGGCGCGCTGGAGCGCGGCATCGATATCTACACCGGCTATGGCATGAGCGAAACCTGCCCGCTGATGACCTTGGCACTGTTGCCGCCGGAGCTGGAGAAAGCCGATCTGGAAACCCAGGTGCAATACCGCACCATGACCGGCCGACCGGTGCCGATGGTGCAGATCCGCATTGTCGATGAAAACATGAATGACGTGCCGCATGATGGCAAAGCTCAGGGTGAAGTGGTGGCGCGAGCGCCATGGCTGACCCAGGGTTACTTGCATGACAAGGACAACTCGGAAAATCTCTGGCACGGCGGCTGGTTGCACACCGGCGATATCGCCACCATGAGCGCGGACGGCTGGCTGAAAATCGCCGACCGCATCAAGGACGTGATCAAGACCGGCGGCGAGTGGGTGTCGTCCATCGATCTTGAAGGTCTGGTGCTGCAGCATCCGGGCGTGGCTGAGTGCGCAGTGATTGGCGTGCCGGACGAAAAATGGGGCGAGCGACCGCTGGCGCTGGTAGTGAAAAAGCCGGGCGCGGAAGCGGACGAGAAAGGCATCAAGGATCTGGTCATGGACTATGCCAACAAGGGCGTGATCTCGAAGTACGGCGTACCGGACCGGGTCAAGTTTGTTGATGCACTGCCGCGCACCAGCGTCGGCAAGCTCGACAAGAAACTGATGCGCGCTGACATGGCCGGCTGATTCTGCCTGACACCTGCAGGAGCGGCCGACCGGCCGCGATTGTTGCGAAGACAATCGCGATCGGTCGATCGCTCCTACATAAAGCCTCACATTTCTTGCACAAACGCAGGAGCATAATCTCGAACCATTGTTATTCCTGCCGGTCATGAAAGGGGTCGGCAAATCATTGCCCGTGCCCGATGGGTGTTGCCACACAGGAGTCAGACAATGAAGCAGGGCGCCTTTCTGGCGGCAGTGGTCATCCTCACATTGGTGGTCATTGCCTTCTGGCAGTTCGGTGGCACAGGCGCTGGTGAGCGACAGCGCCCGCCGCAGATCGTCAATGTCGAGTTGCCGCGCAGCGCAACCCTGCAGCGTCAGGTGGAGGCAGTCGGGTCTGCCCGGGCCCAGCAGTCAGTCACGGTGACCAGTCAGGTGGATGGCCGGGTGGTGCGCATCGGCATGAAGGAAGGTGCCCGGGTCAAGGCAGGCGACCTGCTGGTGGCACTGGATGACCGTACTGCCCAGGCCGACCTGGCCAGCGCCGAGGCGGCGCTGGCGGATGCCCGTGCGGCCTGGCAGCGGGCCACGCGCCTGCAGGACACCCGTGCTGTTTCAGAAGCCGAAGTTGATCGCCTCAATGCTGCGCTGCAGGCTGCCGAAGCAGAGCAGAAATCTGCAGTGGCGCGACTTTCCTATCATCTTGTTCGAGCGCCGTTCTCTGGCATCGTTGGCTTGCGTCAGATTGACGTTGGCAGCTATGTCCGGGCCGGCGATCTGCTTACCACGCTGGACGATACCGATCGACTGGAAGTGCAGTTCACGGTGCCGGAACGACTTCTGGCGTCGCTGGCGGTCGGGCAGCCGGTTATTGCCCGCAGCGACAGCTGGCCGGAGCGCGAATTCCCCGGTCGGGTGGCCCAGCTTGACAGTCGGGTCGATCCGGTTAATCGCGCCATTACCATCAAGGCGCTACTTGATAACCGGGAGCAGCTGTTGCGCCCCGGCCAGTTTCTGCATGTGGTGCTGTCGGTGGGTGAGCAGCAGGCGCTGATGATTCCCGAGCAGGCCATTCTGACTCAGGGAGCCACCAGCTTTGCCTTTGTCGTCAGTGACGACAAGGCCGAGCGTCGTGAGCTGGTGCTTGGCATGCGCCAGCAGGGCTGGGTGGAAGTCCGCAGTGGCATTGTGGCCGGTGAGCCGGTGGTGATCACCGGCCACACCCGGCTTGGTGGTGGTGCGTCGGTGCAGGTAGTGGAAGATGCCGGAGCGCTGGTGCCGGAAACTGCCGGAGCCTTCAAAGATCAGGAGGGCTGAGCCATGGTGCTCTCCGATGTCTCAATTAAACGTCCGGTCTTTGCCACGGTTATCTCGCTACTGATTGTGGTGTTCGGCCTGAGTGGTTTGCTGAAGTTGCCAGTGCGTGAATATCCTGACATTGATCCGCCAGAAGTGTCTGTTTCGGTGGAGTACCGTGGCGCGGCGCCGGAAGTCATTGATACCCAGATTATTCAGGTGGTCGAGGGCGCCATCAGTGGTATTGAAGGGGTCGAGCGGATTGAGTCGCGCAGTCGCATAGGTTCTGCCCGCACCTCAATTGAGTTCAGTCTCGACCGCGATGTCGATGCCGCCGCCAACGACGTTCGTGATGCCGTTTCGCGTGTGCTTGGCAGTCTGCCGGAAGATGCCGAGCCGCCGGTGATTGCCAAAACTGACGCCGATGCCCGGCCGATTATCTGGGTGACCCTGACCAGCTCGGCGCTGGCGCCGGAAGAGCTCAGTGATTTTGCCGAGCGCAATCTGGTTGATCGCTTTTCGGTACTGGACGGTGTTGCCGATGTCTTTATCGGCGGCGAGCGTCGTTATGCCATGCGTATCTGGCTGGATCGCCGGCGCATGGCGGCGCACCAGGTCACCGTCACCGATATTGAGCAGACCCTGCGGGCAAACAACGTCGAGCTACCGGCCGGCAAGGTGGAATCTGCCAGCCGCGACTTCACCGTGCGTGCGGATAACCGGTTGTCTGATGTCGAGCAGTTCCGGCAGCTGGTGATTCGCCGCGATGGCGCACATCTTATCCGGTTGGCTGATCTCGCGGATGT
This sequence comes from Alcanivoracaceae bacterium, assembly GCA_041592575.1. Lineage (GTDB taxonomy): Bacteria > Pseudomonadota > Gammaproteobacteria > Pseudomonadales > Alcanivoracaceae > PGZG01. Next base: position 22,098 of record JBFHPX010000001.1, on the reverse strand, counting down.
CGAGCTGGGCGTCGAAAACCGCGATACAGTGTTGCGCGCCAACGGCGAGGTCGCGATTGGTCTTGGCATTATTCGTCAGTCCAAGGCCAACACCGTCAGCGTTTCCAATCTGGTTCAGGCCGAGATTGAAGAGGTACGGAAAACCTTGCCCAGCGACATTGCGCTTGGTGTGAACTATGACGAATCGATTTTTATCCGGGCATCAATAAAGGAAGTGTTAATCACGCTGGCGATTGCCGTGGCGCTGGTGATTCTGGTGATCTGGGTGTTCCTCGGCAGCCTGCGTGCCACCCTGATTCCGGCGGTCACCATTCCGGTGTCGGTGATCGGTGCCTTTGCCGGCCTCGCCATGCTTGGCTTTTCGCTCAACGTGTTGACGTTGCTGGCGCTGATTCTTGCCATCGGTCTGGTGGTGGATGATGCCATTGTCATGCTGGAGAACGTCCAGCGGCGCATGGATGAAGGCGAGAAGCCGCTGGTGGCGGCATTTCTTGGTGCTCGCCAGGTGGCGTTCGCCATTGTCGCGACAACCCTGACGCTGGTGGCAGTATTTGTGCCGATCTCGTTTATGGGTGGTGATGTTGGCCGACTGTTCAGTGAGTTTGGTTTTACCTTGGCAGCGGCAGTGGTGGTGTCCAGTGTGGTCGCGCTGTCGCTGGCGCCAATGCTCTGTTCACGCTGGCTGAAGCCGCACCAGAAAAACGGCGATGGCAACTGGATAGACCGGCAGTTGCTGACGATGGCGAAGCATTATCACAGCGCCTTGCAGTACACCTTGCAACATCCGGCGCCGGTGTTATCCATCGCCATCGCCGGGTGCTTGCTGGCGCTGTTTGCCTGGGCGCAGATTCCCAGAGAGCTGGCGCCGACCGAGGACCGTGGCGTGTTTATCGTGCCCGCTACCGCGCCGCAGGGAGCCACGGCCAACTACACCCAGCATCATGCTGCCAAAATTGAGCAAACCCTGCTGCCACTGATGGAAAATGGCGAGACGGAACGGATCCTGTCGATCGTTGGTTTTCGCGGCCAGGTCACCAGTGCTTTCACCATTGTTCGCCTCAAGGACTGGGGCGAGCGCGAGCGCCGGCAGCAGGACATTGTCAGTGAAGTACAGCGACAATTGCCGCAGATTCCCGGCCTGCGCTCAGTCGCGGTGAATCCGCCCGGGCTGGGGCAGAGCGCGTTTACCCAGGCGCTGGAAGTGGTGGTGTCCGGTCCTGATTATGCGTCAGCCGTGCAATGGAGCGAGGCGCTGCTGGTGGAGCTGGAAAAGAACCCGGGGATGTTCGGCGCCACCACCGACTATGACGAAACCCAGCCACAACTGAATGTTGAACTGCTGCGAGATCGTGCTGCGGACCTCGGTATCGACGCGGAGACCGTAGGCCAGACCCTGCAGGCGATGCTGGCGTCACTGGTGGTGACCACCTATGTCGATCGCGGCCGCGAATACGACGTGATGCTCGAAGCCCTGCCGGCAGATCGGGCAACCCCACAGGACCTTAACAATATTTACCTGCGTGCCGGCAGCGGCGATCTGGTCGCGTTGTCCAGTGTGGTGAATCTGCAGCAGCAGGGTGCGTCACCGGAGTTGCGTCGGGTTGGCCGCTTGCCGTCGGTGACGCTGTCGGCATCACTGGCGGAAGGTTATGACCTTGGCTCGGCGATTCGCTTTGTCGAGAATGCGGCCCGCGATACCTTGCCGGCGGAAGCGCGTATTGGCTACAAGGGCCTGGCCGAGGAGTTTCAGTCTGCTTCCTCCGCGATCTTCATTACTTTTGCACTGGCAATCGTCATTGTGTTTCTGGTGTTGGCTGCCCAGTTTGAAAGCTGGATTCATCCGCTGATCATTATGCTGACGGTGCCATTGGCGATTGCCGGTGCGGTGATAGCCATCCGCCTGAGCGGCACCTCCATCAATGTCTACAGCCAGATCGGCATGATCATGCTGGTCGGATTGATGGCCAAGAACGGCATTCTGATCGTCGAGTTTGCCAATCAGCTGCGTGACCAGGGCCGTAATGTCCGTGACGCGATTATTGAAGGCGCGACGGTGCGGTTCCGTCCGGTACTGATGACCGGCATCTCCACCATCTTCGGCGCCTTGCCGCTGGTATTTGCCAGTGGTGCCGGTGCCGAAAGTCGTATTTCCATCGGCATGGTGATTATTGGCGGACTGCTGTTCGCTACTGTGCTGACCCTGTTTATTATTCCACTGCTGTACAACTGGCTGGCCGGTTATGCATCATCTGCCAATGCCATTGCCCGGCGACTGGAACGGGAGCTGCCTCAGGGTGAAGCCCACTGACTACACCATTATCCGCAGCCGGCGCCGCTCACTTGAGCTGCGCCTGTATCCGGACCGTCGCATCGAAGTACGGGTGCCGTTGCGCACCAGCGAGCACGATATCAGCAGTTTTATCGCCAGCAAGTCCGGGTGGCTGAAAAGACGCCTGTCGACATTGCCGGAGGCAGGACAAAGGCCGGCGCTGAAATTCTGTGATGGCGAAGAACACCTGTTTCTTGGTGAGCGCTATCCGTTATCTCTGAATATCGGCCGGCGTAGCATGACGGCGCTGACCGATGGCTGCATCGAGATGCTGTTACCGGTACCAGACGATGGACAACAGGTAGCGCGGCAACTGTCACGCTGGTACCGCGCTCAGGCCGAGACCGTTTATAACCGGATAATAGATCAGCACTTCGGGTTTTTTGCCGAACGCGGGCATAACCGCCCATCACTGCGTATTCGCAGCATGAAAAGCCGCTGGGGCAGCCTGTCCAGTCGCGGCTATATCAACCTCAACGCCGAGCTGATCAAGACGCCGTTGCGGAGTATCGAGTACGTGGTGATTCACGAGCTCTGCCATCTTGAGCACATGAACCACGGCCCGGGGTTTCGCCGGCTGCTGTCGCAGCGCCTTCCGGACTGGGAGCAGCGCAAGCGCGAACTGAATCTGTCATCACTAATCTGATAGGCTGGTATCCGTCTGTACAGGGGACGTGCGATGAACAGAATGATCTGGCGCAAGCTTTGCCTGACCATATGGTTGCTGGCGACCTCGCTGCTGGTGCTGGCGGCAACGCAGGAGAGCCTGACCGGCAAGGCCGTGGTGGTAGACCTGGACGGCGTTGTCGGCCCGGCCACGGTGGACCACGTTCGCCGCACCATTGCCGATGCCGGGAAGGATGGCGCGGCGCTGGTGATCCTGCGCATGGACACCCCCGGAGGCCTTGATAGCAGTATGCGGGCGCTGGTCAAGGACATGCTTGCTGCGCCGGTGCCGGTGGTGACCTGGGTGGCGCCCGCCGGCTCGAGGGCCGCCAGCGCCGGCACCTATATCCTGTTTGCCAGTCACGGCGCCGCCATGGCGTCATCCACCCATCTTGGCGCCGCCACCCCGGTGACCATGGGCGGCATGCCGGGCAGCCCGGAGCCGGCACAAAAACCTGAAGACGGTAAACAGGACGAGGACGGCAAGCGTCGCGGCGGCAGCGCCATGGAACGCAAGATGCTGGAAGATGCTGTCTCCTACATTCGTAATCTCGCCGAGCATCATGGCCGCAACCCGGACTGGGCGGAGCAGGCGGTACGTGAAGGCCGCACCCTGACCGCGGAGGAAGCGCTGGAACGTGGTGTGATCGACATGATAGCTGATGACATTCCGACCTTGCTGGCTCACCTGCATGGTCGTGAAGTGCGGATGGCCTCCGGCAAGGTAACCCTCGACACCACCGAGCTTGCGGTTGTTGAACGCGTTGCGGATTGGCGCACCGGATTTCTCAGCACCATCACCAATCCCAACGTCGCCTATTTCCTCATGTTGATCGGCTTTTACGGGCTGATATTCGAGTTATCCAACCCCGGTCAAATCTATCCAGGTGTTATTGGTGTCATCTGCCTGGTGCTGGCACTGTATGCATTTCAGGTATTGCCAGTGAATTACGCCGGTCTTGCCCTGATTATTCTTGGCATGGCCTTCATGATCGCGGAGGCGTTCGTCCCCAGTTTCGGTGTGCTCGGGCTTGGCGGGGTAGTGGCCTTCGTGTTCGGTTCAGTGATTTTGCTGGACGACGAACACCTGTCGATATCAATTCCGATGATCGCCGGCACGGCCATGGTCTCGGCGGGCTTTTTGATCTGGGTTCTAGGGCGGCTAATAGGCATCCGCAAACGTCCGGCACTGGCCGGCATGGAAGAATTGCTGGGCATGGAAGCAACGGCGCCACAACCGTTTGATGGCGAAGGCTGGGTTCGGGTTCATGGCGAAACCTGGCGAGCGCGCAGCCGTACCCCGGTGCAGGCTGGAGAGCATCTTCAGATTACCGCAGTTGACGGCCTCACACTTGAAGTGACGCCGAAACAGTCACCACAACAGGGAGAATGACGATGACAGCATTACTGGCGCCACTGGTTTTTATCATTGTGCTGCTGGCGATGGCGATCCGGATCATTCCGGAGTACCAGCGCGGCGTGGTGTTTTTTCTTGGCCGGTTTCAGGGGGTAAAGGGGCCGGGCCTGGTGATCATCATCCCCGGCATTCAACAGATGACCCGGGTGGATCTGCGGGTGATCACTCTGGATGTACCAAGTCAGGACCTGATTTCCAAAGATAACGTCACCGTCAAGGTCAATGCGGTGTTGTACTTTCGCGTGGTGGATCCGCAAAAAGCCATCATTCAGGTGGAGGATTACTATAACGCCACCAGTCAGATCTCCCAGACCACGCTGAGATCGGTATTGGGCAAGCATGATCTCGATGAAATGCTGTCAGAGCGCGACAAACTCAATGTCGATATCCAGAGCATTATCGATACCCAGACCGATGCCTGGGGCATCAAGGTGACTAACGTCGAGATCAAGCACATAGATCTGAATGAAAACATGATTCGCGCCATCGCCCGTCAGGCGGAAGCGGAGCGGGAGCGTCGCGCCAAGATCATTAACGCCGAAGGTGAACTTCAGGCGGCGCAGAAACTGGTGGAGGCCGCCGATATCATCAACACCAACCCGGCCGCCCTGCAGCTGCGTTATCTGCAGACCATGAATGACATGGCCGGCAAGAACACCTCGACGTTGATCTTCCCGTTGCCGATTGATCTGCTCAAGCAGTTTGCCGGCAAGTAACCGCTGAACTTCAGAAGCGGCCGATCGCGGCCGCTGCTACCGTTTGCTGAGGGGCTCGTTTTCGAAACGAATGCCGGCCCAGCCGTCGCGCATAAACCGGCGGATATTGCCATGGTCGGTGGCGTCGGGAAATTTCAGCACGTCATCACGGTAGAAGCTGCCAAAACAGGCCAGCGTGCTGTCCTCATCGAGCTGGTTCAGGCGAGCGAAGGCAAAGATCCGGCAGGATCCGGCGTTGGTGCCGGCAGCATTCCACAGGGCGTCGTCGCCAATGCCGTTATGAAAGCCGCTGGGGGTGTAATCATAGTGCTCGCCAATTACCGCCATCACCTCGTCAAATGCGATGCTCTCGGGTGATTGATGAATGCGCTGCAGCAGGGCGTCCAGTGAGTTCATGTCAGTTCCAGAGGTAGCAGGTTCGGCCGGAAGTAGAGGCGATCATGCCGGCCGCGTCAACCGGCATACTGGCATTGACCGACAGCGGTGTGCTGGTAACACTGCATCGGCAAACTGCCGGAGGAAAGCGCATGTCGAGCCTGTCTGATCCACGAGTGTTTTTCGCCGCCGAGCGCACCCTGCTGGCGTGGAATCGTACCGGTCTGGCGCTGATTGCATTCGGCTTTGTTATTGAACGCGCCGGCATGCTGGTGGCGCTGCTGCTGCCGGCCAACGCCGGCAACCTGAGTCCGGTCTTCACGCTATGGCTCGGCATCCTGTTTATCCTGCTCGGATCGCTGGTGTCGGTGTTGTCGACGCTGCAACACCGGGCGGTGCTGCGCACCCTCAACCCTGAAGAGGTTCCGCGCGGCTATCGTACCGACTGGGCCATGCTGGTGAATCTGCTGGTGGCCTTGCTTGGCATGTTGCTGGCGGGCTGGCTGCTGGTGACCGCACTCTGAACTGATTCGGGCAGGGCAATGGATTCTGTTTCGCAGATGGCGCTAGGCGCCGCCGTATCGGTGGCGGTGGTCGGCCGACGTATGCCGGTATGGAAGGCGGCGGCCATTGGCGCGGCGTTCGGTACCCTGCCGGATCTCGACGTGGTCATCGACTACGGCGATCCGATCCGCAACATGACCTTTCACCGTGCCGAGAGTCATGCGTTGTTCTGGATGACGCTGTTCTCGCCGCTGGCGGCCTGGATCACGGCACGACTGACCGCCATGACGGACAACTTCCGACTCTGGTGGTTAAACATCTGGCTGATTCTGATTACCCACACATTGCTCGATGCCATGACCGTGTACGGCACCCAGCTGCTGCTGCCATTCAGTGACACACCACTGGGCATGGCCAGCATCTTTATCATTGATCCGCTGTACACCCTGCCGTTGCTGGCGGGTCTGTTCCTGGCAATCCGCTGGCGCGACCGGCGCGGCCTGAGTGCCAATCGCAACGGCCTGATCGTCAGCACTCTCTACCTGTGCTGGACGGTGCTGGCGCAGCAGCATGTGACCGCTGTGGCAGAAGATTCGCTGGTGGCCAGCGGTATCGAAGGACAACAGAAACTGGTCACACCGACACCGTTCAATACGCTGCTCTGGCGCGTACTGGTGATCACCCCGGACGGTTATGCGGAAGGCTTCTATTCACTGCTCGATGAAGACCGGCGAATCCGCTTCGAACACTTCTCCCGCGAGCTGCACTGGTATCAGGCACTGCAGGAAAACTGGGAGACCACCCGCATCGGCTGGTTCAGTCACGGCCTTTTTGCCATGAGTGAGCATGACGGCGAAGTGCGTATCACCGATCTGCGCATGGGCCAGGAGCCGAACTATGTGTTCAGCTTTGCGGTCGCCCGACAGGGCGCAACAGGACTGCAACCCATGGTGCCGGGTTCCCGACCTTCCCGGGTGGACATTCGTCAGGGTTTTTACTGGCTGGGCCAGCGGCTGCTGGATGCCAATACACCACCCCTGCATCGCACGCTGACGCCTGCAATGGAATCGTCCGTTGATCGTTGAAACAGCAAAAAAAACCCCGCGGCAGCGGGGATTTTTCTAGTCAGTCAAGGCTGATCAGGCCTTGTTGACGTTGGCAGCCTGCGGGCCTTTCGGACCCTGCTGAATGTCATAGGAAACCTTTTGACCTTCCGCAAGAGTCTTGAAGCCGTTGCCTTGAATGGCGCTGAAATGTACGAATACGTCCGCACCGCCCTCGTCCTGGGTGATGAAGCCAAACCCTTTGGATTCGTTAAACCATTTCACGGTACCTGTTGCCATTGTGACTTACCTCGAGTGTTCCGATATCGATATCAGTGATGTTTTTGCATGCAGGCCGAGGGAGGGTGAAACGGGGAGAACTGCGCAAAAGGCACTACCAGATCCACCGCTGTTCAAGCCGCAGCAACTTCGACTCTACGGCAGTTTTTCGGCCCGCGCCAGTTTTTTTGCGGCGGCGGGCCGGGGCGTGAAAGACCGCTAAATCAGCGGATCCCGGCCGCCACTTCCAGCTCATGGATACCGTTTTCGAGGTAGTCGAGCAGGCGCTGCATGGACGGCAGGGTGCGGCGGCAACCAATCAGACCGAACTCCAGCTGATCGACATAACTGGTCAGGGTAATGTTCAGGGCAATGCGGTCCAGCACGATCGATACCGGGTACATGCCTTCCAGTCGCGCACCATTCCAGTACAGCGGTTCCTTCGGCCCGGGAACATTTGATATCACCACGTTAAAGGCCTGCAGCTTCGGTGCCATGCCGGTGAGCAGGTTGATGCCCGTGGGTGCCAGCATCAGGGCAGTAAAATTGAGAATCTCCGAAGGAGTCATCTGCCGGTACCGGCATTTCGCTTCTTCCACGGACGCCTTGATCACGCGCAGACGGTTGGCCGGGTCGGCGATATGAGTGCCGAGGTTGGCGAGAATGGTGGCAACCTGATTGCCTTCAGCACTGTCGTCCTGGCGCAGCGAGATTGGCACCATGGCAATCAATGGCTGGTCTGGCAGGGCATTCTGGGAAATCAGGTAATCGCGCAGGGCGCTGCCGCAAATGGCCAGCACGATGTCGTTCAGGGTGCAGTCGAAAGTTTTCGCGATGTGCTTGATCCGTGCCATGGAGTAGGACTGGGCGGCAAATCGACGGCTGCCGGTAATACGCTCATTCAGCACACAATGCGGAGCTTGAAAGATCGATACATAGTCCGGGTCGTTCTTGGCTTTCTGACTGACCTTGTAGACTTCCCGGGCCAGCGCCGGCACCGTGGCGATCTGCTTCGACAACCCGGCGGTGAGTTGGGCCAGTCCGCTGACCGCTTCAACCGGATTGCTCGGCATCCCCGGCCGGCGCTTGCGCGGCGGCGTCGCCCAGACCGGCGGCAGATCACGGATATTCGGGTCCGGCGACAGGGCGCGCATGCCCAGACGCATGGCCGAGATACCGTCGACCAGTGAATGGTGGATCTTGGTGTACATGGCGAACCGGCGACCGCGGATGCCCTCAATCAGGTGGGCTTCCCACAATGGCCGCTCGCGATCAAGCAGATTGGAGTGCTCGGCGGACACCAGCGCCAGCAGCTCACGGATCCGGCCTGGCTTGGGCAATGCCTCGTGGCGAAAGTGGGCATCGATATCGAACTGCTTGTCCTCGGTCCAGACCGGCTGGCCGAAGCGGCTGCTCAGGCGCTGGTTGAAGGGCGCCACCGGGCAGCAGTAATCGCGCATCTGTGCCGCCAGCTCGCTGACGTACTTGGGGCCGGCGTCCTCCGGGTAGGAGAACAGTTGCAGGCCGGCCACATGCATGGGTTGCTGGCGTCGTTCAAGAAAAAGGAATAACTGATCCACCGGGCCAAGAGCCTTCACTGCACGTTCTCCTGTTATATCTGTCTTCCTGATCTGCCGTTATCCGGGCAGGGAACTCAATGTTTGCCGCGCCATTTTTTCATCGATGTCGACATGCCGGTGGCCTTGGCGAGGAAGTCCCAGACCGGCATCGGCAAGCCGCCCTTCATCAGGTCGATATGTTTGACGATCATCGGCGCCTGTACCAGTGGTTCGCGCTGGCGCATGCCTTCAAGAATGGCACGGACCACCTTCTCCGGTGACAGCATCGGTGACAACAACGGCGACTTCACGCCGTCGAACATGCCGGTGTCGATGTAACTGGGGCAGACCGTGGTGACGCTGACATGGTTCAGTGCCCGTTCCTTCAGCTCCAGCCGCAGCGACTCGGAGAAGCCCAGCACCGCCCACTTGCTGGCTGCGTAGGTGCTGCCGTAGGGCAGGCCGACGTAGGAGCTGGCGCTGGCGATATTGACCAGATGACCACGCGGGCTCTGGATCAGATCCTCGAAAAAGGTGTGGGTCAGGGCCATCAGGCCGGTGGCGTTGATCTGGAAGGTGTTCAGGTGATCCTTGATATCGACCTTCTCGAACTCGCCACCAAACACCACCCCGGCATTGTTGATCAGCACATCCAGCGGCCCATGGGCCTTGTGCAGGCGCTCGCGGAAGGCGTTGAAAGTGCCCAGTTTGCTGACATCCAGGACCATCGCATGGGCGTTGTGACCGTGCCGGCGGATCCGGTCACGGACCTCCTCAGCGGCCTCCTTGCGGCGGGCAGTGACAATCACCTCGGCACCTTGCTGGGCCAGCTTCTCGGCCATCAGGGCGCCGATGCCGGTGCCGGCGCCGGTGATCAGGATTCGCAGTCCGGAGAAATGGGGCATGATACAAGCTCGACTTCAGGTTCACGGGTGAACCGGGAGCTTAGCGGGTATCAGCGGGTATGGCGACGTTCCAGCCGAGACAATTGGAGTCCGGCGTCACCGCGAGTATTCTGGAAAGCCGGCAGCACCGATATCAACAATGTGCTGCCGCGGTATCAGGGAGAGATCATCCGACCATGTCTGCTTGCCGCTGGTGGTTGCTGTTGTTCTTCAGTTGCTGGGGCATGCCCCTGCTGGCGGCTGTGGAAGCGGGTCCGTCCCTCCGCCATGAGACCCTGGCGCCGCACGTGGACTACTGGTGTGACGGCAGTGGCGAGAGCACGCTGGACGATGCGCTTCAGGCGGACCTGACGCCGTTGAAGGCGACCCAGATTGCCTTCAGTTACCGGGACGATGCCTGCTGGTTTCGCTTCCACCTTCGTAACAGCGCCTCGGTGGACCACGAGGTGCTGCTCTCCGTGGATTATGCGCTGCTCGACCATGTCGACCTCTACGGGTTTGATCGCCAGCGCTTGCGCCACTGGCAGCTTGGCGACATGGCCGCCTTCAGCAACCGTCCGCTGGAATTGCGTATCGCCACTGTGCCGCTGCTGCTGCCGGCCAGTAGCGAGACGGAATACTGGGTGCGGGTCAAAAGCACCAGTTCAATGACGGTGCCGTTGACCATTGCCAGTCGGGACGCCTTTATTGAGCACCACGTCAACAATGACTGGTTGCTTGGCGTTTTCTACGGCATCGGCTTTGGTCTGTTCTGCTATCACCTGGTGTTGTGGGCTGCCGCCCGGGAGCGCATCTACCGATTCTATGTGGTTCATGTTGGCGCCAGCCTGACCTACCTCGCCACCTTGCAGGGCATCAGCCAGAGACTGTGGCCGGAGGGACAGCCGTTCCCCGATAACTTTCCCTATGTCTGTGGCTATATCTCGCTGATATCAGGCGTGTTGTTTGCTCGCGATTTTCTTGAAACCGGAAAATGGTCACGCCTTGATCTTCTGCTCAAGGCGCTGGTGGCGGCGCTGGCCGTCATGGTGGTGTTGCAGATTATTCTGCCGCCCGGTTCCGTTACCCGGTACATGGGCATCATGGTATTGCTGACCATGGTGATCCTGATGATTACCGGCTTCTACAGCTGGTATCGCGGCCGCGGTCAGGCGCGCATATTTGTTGTTGCCTGGGGGACATTCCTGTCGATGATCGGCCTGTTGGCGTTCAATGTTTACGGGCTGGTAATTGAATTGCCGATTCTGCTGACCTTGCACGGCGTGCATATTGGTATTGTGCTGCAGCAGGTATTGCTGTCTCTGGGCCTTGCGGCGCGGCTGAGTGCGCTGAAAAAAGAATCGTTAATGCATGAGCAGGAAATTGTTCGCGCTCAGGCAGAAAGTGCGGCCAAGGGCGATTTTCTGGCCCGCATGAGCCACGAAATCCGCACGCCCATGAATGCGGTGCTGGCACTGACGGAGTTGCTGTCGAGCACCCGTCTGGATGAGCGACAGAAGAACTATGTCACCACTATCAGCAGTGCCGGTGAAAGCCTGCTCGGTGTGATCAATGACGTGCTCGATTACTCAAAGATCTCTGCCGGAAAGTTGCAGCTTGAACAGCGCAGCATGGACCTGCATCGAGTGCTGGAAGACTGCCTGACCATCATGTCCGCCAGCGCCGAACAGAAAGGCCTGCGCATGCACCGTGATTTTGATGACTCTCTGCCGAAATGGGTGCGCGGCGATCCGGTGAGATTGAAACAGGTGTTGTTAAACCTGCTTAGCAATGCGATCAAGTTTACCGAGCAGGGCAGCGTCACTTTCAGCGTCTATGTCGAGTTGCGCAGTGAGCGCCAGATTCGCCTGAAAGTGGAAGTACGTGACACCGGCATTGGCATGGCCCAGGACCAGGTCCGCGAGCTGTTCCGCTCGTTCCAGCAGGCCGACAGCTCGACGTCGCGGAAATATGGTGGCACCGGCCTTGGCCTGGCTATCTCCAAGCAGCTGGTGGAGTTGATGGGTGGAGTCATTGAAGCGGAGAGCCTGCCCGCCGTCGGTTCACGATTCCACTTTGCGATCTGGTTGCCACTTAGCGAGCCGCCGGCCAGTCGAAGCGATATTCCGCAGACATCGTTGCAGGGTTTGCGTGTACTGGTGGTGGAGGACAATACCGTCAATCAGATGGTGATTGGCGCACTACTGAGTGAGCTTGAGGTTTCCGCGCGTATTGTCGGTTCCGGCGAAGAAGCGCTGACGATGCTGGCGGAGGGCCCGGGCTGCTTTGACCTTATTCTGATGGACTGCGAAATGCCCGGCATGGACGGTTACGAAACCACCCGCCGTATTCGCCAGATGAAAAACGGATCACAGAAGCTGCCAATCATCGCCTTGACCGCGCATGCATTGGCGGAGCACCGGGAGAAATGTCTGGCCGCTGGCATGGATGATCATCTGGCCAAACCGCTGACGTTATCCAGCCTGCAGCTGACCCTCGGCCGCTGGAAGGACGGCAAGCGGCCGGCCTGATCAGCCGGCCAGCCCCACGTAGACGTTCTGTACGTCGTCATCTTCGTCAATGGCTTCGAGAAACGCTTCCACTTCCGCCAGTGCATCGCCTTCCAGCGAAACCGGATTTTTGGGCCGATAGCCAAGTTTGGCGGATTGCACCGTGAAGCCCAGCTCCGGCAGCGCTCGACTGACGGCGTCAAGATCGGTCGGCTCGGTGTAGAAGTGAACAACTCCCTCTTCGCCGGCTTCAAGGTCCTGGGCGCCGGCTTCGATGGCCGCTTCATCCGGGTCCACGCCGTCTCGGCTGGCGACCGCATCAATAAAGCCCAGATAATCAAAATCCCACGCGACCGAACCGGAGGTGCCAAGCTGGCCCTTGCGAAACAGCAAGCGGATGCTTTGTGCAGTGCGATTCTTGTTGTCGGTCAGACATTCGACAATGACCGGCACCTGATGCGGAGCAAAGCCCTCATAGGTGACCACCTCATAGTGGGTCACTTCATCGAGCAGGCCAGCGCCTTTCTTGATCGCCCGCTCCAGGGTATCGCGTGGCATCGATGCCTTCTTTGCCTGCTCCACGGCCATCCGCAGCCGCGAGTTCATTTCCGGGTCAGCACCGCCACGGGCGGCAACCATGATTTCCTTGGCCAGCTTGGTAAACAGCCGGCCTTTGGCGGCGGCGGCTTCGGTTTTGCCTTTGACTTTCCACTGGGCACCCATGGGACTCTCCTGCGCGGGTCATCACGTTCAGGGGCGGGAGTATAGCCTGCCGGGGCGGGGGACAGAAAAGCCCGGGTTGCGAACCGGTTGACGTGACAGTGTCGCCGGGGCATGCATACTGATGGCCCACGACAAAACCGGATCAAGGGGAGCAGGACCATGCGCAAATCTATTATTGTCGCCTCTCTGCTGGCGGCGGGTTCCGCACAGAGTGCGCCGCTGGTGGACATTTACGGCGGCCTGTATACCGGCCAGACGGCATTGTCCGGCCAGATCAGTAATGGCGCCGGTCAGGCGGATGTGGAGGATGACCTCGGCTATGACGACAGCCGGCAGACCGTGGCCTATCTCGGCCTGGAGCACGCTGTTCCGGTTTTGCCGAACCTGCGGGTGAAGCATGCAACCCTGTCGGATGATGCCCGCGGTCAGGTGGAGAACGGCTTCACCTTCGGCGGCAGGCCCTTCGCGACCAGTACTGATGTGGTCAGCAGTGTTGATCTCGATTACACCGACCTGACCCTGTATTACTCGCCGCTGGATAACGTGGTGAAAATCGATCTTGGCCTGACCGCCCGGCAGATAGATGGCGAGTTTATTATTCAGCAGGAGGGGGTGCCGGCTAATCGCGGCGAAGCCAGTATCAGCGAAGTGATTCCGCTTCTGCACGTTGGTGCTTATGGCAAGCTGCCGCTGACCGGCTTTTATGCCACCGGCGAGATCAATGCCATCGGTTACGATGGTGACAGCATCACGGATGTACGCGCCGGCATAGGCTGGGTTTCAGATTTTCTGCTCGGCGTTGAACTCGGTTACAGCCGACTGACTCTCGACGTAGATGTCGATGATGTCGCTGCCGACCTAGAACTGGGCGGACCTTATCTGGCGCTATCGCTGAACTTTTGACGAAGCTGAATTAAAAAGGGGAGGCGGTTGCCTCCCCCTTTTTTGTTGGCGCCGGATTATTGCTCCAGCGCAAACAGCTCTTTCTTCAACTGCATGGTCGAGCGGGTCGGCTTCAGGCAGGCTTCGGCATGGGCCTTGGCGCGCGGCAGCATACGCTCGAAATAGAAATCTGCCGTGGCCAGCTTGGCTTCGTAGAATTCTTTCGGTTCGTTGCCGCCGTTCTGCAGCTTATCTTGCGCCACCGCGGCTTGCAGTGCCCAGAAGTACCCCATCATCGCGTAGCCGGAGTACATCAGGAAGTCGTGGCTGGCAGTACTGACGATGTCGCGATCCTTTGTCGCCACCAGCATGATACGGGTGGTCAGGTAGTTCCACTGCGCTGCGATTTTCAGCAGCTTCCAGGCATACGGACGCAGCGTGCTGTTGCCCATATTGCTGGTGCCGAATGACACCAGCTTCTGGCTGAACTCGCGCACGCACTTGCCCTTGGTGCTCAGCAGAACCTTGCGGCCGAGCAAATCCAGCGCCTGAATACCGGTGGTGCCTTCGTACAGCGTGGAGATGCGTGCATCGCGGGCAATCTGCTCCATGCCATGCTCGCGAATATAGCCGTGGCCGCCGTAAATCTGCATGCCGATATTGGCCGCTTCCAGTCCCATCTCGGTGAGGAAGCCTTTCAGGATCGGGGTGAGGAAGCCGAGCTTGTCGTCCCAGTAGTCGTATTTCTTCTGATCGTTTTCGAGCAGACCACTGATCATCTTGTCAGCGTACTGGGCGCCATAATAGAGCATGGCGCGACCACCCTCGGCGATCGCCTTCTGGGTCAGCAGCATGCGTCGTACATCACCGTGATGGACGATGGCGTCAGCGATTGAATCGGGATCTTTCTTGCCGGAAAGGGCGCGCATCGAGCGCCGATCCAGCGCGTACGGCACCGAACCCTGATAGGACAGCTCGGCGTGGCAGATGCCCTGCATGGCGGTGCCGATACGGGCCGAGTTCATGAAGGTGAACATGGCTTCGAGGCCCTTGTTCGGCTCGGCAATCATGAAGCCGGTGGCGCCATCAAAATTCATCACGCAGGTGGCGGAGGCCTTGATGCCCATCTTGTGTTCGATCGAACCGCAGCTGACGCCGTGCGGCTCGCCGATTTTGCCGGGCAGATACTTCGGCACAATGAACAGGGAAATACCACGGGTGCCCGCCGGTGCATCCGGCAGACGGGCCAGCACGATATGAACGATATTCTCGGTCAGGTCATGCTCGCCGGAAGAAATGAAAATCTTGGTGCCGGTGATCTTGTAGCTGCCATCGGCTTGCGGCTCGGCTTTGGTTTTCATCTGGCCAAGATCAGTGCCGCAATGCGGCTCGGTCAGACACATGGTGCCACCCCAGCGACCTTCAGTGAGCGGGACCAGATACTCCTGCTTCTGCGCTTCGCTGCCGTGCATCATGATGGTGTTCATGGCGCCCAGCGACAGGCCCGGATACATCGAGAACGACCAGTTGGCGGTGCCCATCATTTCCTGCTTGAACATGCCCAGCGACATCGGCAAGCCCTGACCGCCGTACTCGACCGGGTGCGACAGACCCTGCCAGCCGCCAGCCACGTAAGCATCATAGGCTTCCTTGAAACCTTTAGGCGTGGTGACCTTGCCGTTATCGAACTGGCAGCCTTCCTCGTCGCCGGACTGATACAGCGGCGCAATGGTGTTCTCACACAGCTTGGCCATCTCCGAGATGATTGCCTCGACCATGTCCGGTGTGGCGTCGCCGCCGTTGGGCAGAGCCTTGTAATGGCTCTCGAAGTCGAACACTTCATTCATCAGGAAACGCATGTCGCGTACGGGGGCCTTGTACTGGGGCATAAATCACCTCGAAAAAGTCGGCATCGGTGGGAACCAGTCAACATTTGTTTCCCGATGGCGGCGATTTATAGCGGAACGGGTCTGGCGAAGCTTTGACCGGAAAAACCGGCCATGCCGGCGCTAGTGGGAATCGCGCACTCAGTCGTGCGGCAGGCGAATGCCAACCTGATCGACCCGAGCGCCGTCCATGCTGCGTACGCGCAGGCGCAGACCGCCTATGCGCAACACATCGCCCACCACCGGTTGGCCGATGCGCCGTCGAAACAGTGCATCCAGAGTCAACTTGTTGACACTGTTGTCGGCGAGCTGAATGCCGTAGGCGAGGGTGAGATCGGCAACATGGACATCACCGCGCACGGTGAAGTCACCGTAGAAGCGCTTGATCGACGGCGTCACCGTCTGGCACAGCGCCGCCAGCGACGGCTCGTCATTGATCGGCGCGAGCCAGGCCACATGGTCTCCGGCGCTGACCAGATTGGCATCGTCATGCAGGCGCTCCTCGCCGCGCAGGATCAGCAGTGGTTGTGCCTCACCGACTGCCAGCGAGGCCAGCGTCTTGCCCTCCGCCCGGGCGCCGGCTTCGACCACAAACTGGATCAGATGCAGATGGCCACCGCCTTGCCAGGCCGACACCTGCAACGGTTTTGGCAGCAGCGGCAGTGACACCCTGAGCAGCCGCGCCAGCAGACCCATGCTGCTGCCCTGCAGCAGCAGCGACGCCAGTACCACGATCAGGGTGACGTCGAACAGCAGGCGGGTCTGGCTGATGCCGGCCAGCAGCGGAAACATCGCCAGTACGATCGGTACCGCGCCGCGCAGGCCGGTCCAGGACACAAACAGCTTTTCCCGCCAGTCGAAATGAAACGGCAGCAGGCAAATCCAGACCGCCAGCGGACGGGCAATAAACATCAGAAACAGGGCGATGATGATCGCTTCCTGACCGTGCTCACACAGGGTCGATGGTGTCACCAGCAGGCCGAGCAACAGGAACATGCCGGACTGCGCCAGCCAGGCCATGGAGTCCATCGATTGCAGCACATCGTCGCCGGCGCCGCCGCCACGGTTGCCGGCAATCAGTCCGGCCACATAGACCGCGAGGAAGCCAGAGCCGCCCAGTGCGTTGGTGGCGGCGAAAACACTGGCGCCGCCGGTGCACAGCAGCAGCGCATGCAGGCCTTCCTTGCTGCGCACCTTCGATAACAGCTCCGCCAGCATGGTGCCGAGACCGGCGCCGAGCAGGGCACCAACGCCGAACTGCTGCACCAGCGCCAGCAGGCTTTCCCCGCCCAACCCGAGCCCCGGTGTGGTAATCACCTCAATCAGCAACACGGTAATGAAAATCGCCATCGGATCGTTAAGGCCGGACTCGACCTCCAGTGTGCTCGCCACCCGTTCATTCAGGGTGACACCACTACTCTTGATCAGGTTGAACACTGCCGCCGCATCGGTGGAGCCGATAATGCCGCCGAGCAGCAGACCGATGCGCCAGTCCAGATCCATCAGCCAGGTGGCAAAGGCGCCCACCAGCCCGGCGCTCAGGGCGACACCGAGCGTGGCGAGTGTCAGCGCCGGTTTGAGACCAACGCGGAAGGTAGATAGTCGGGTGCGCAAGCCGCCATCCAGCAGGATGATCGCCAGCGCGATGTTGGAAACCAGATAGGCCAGCTCGAAATCGTTGAACTGGATGCGACCGATACCGTCCTCACCGGCGACCATGCCGACCAGCAAAAACACCAGCAGCGACGGCACGCCAACCCGCAGGCTCAGGGAGCCAAGCAGCAGGCCGACAAACAGCAGGCCGGCGCCAATCAGCAGTGTCAGGTTGAGAGCGTCCAAAGGGAGGGTTCCCAGTTAAAGTCGCAGTATACGCAGGAAAGCCCGACTGCTATAGGCGGCGATCAGAGTGCGTATGGACAGGCGCGTACCAATGTTGTGGCATCGAACCGACAAGGCGACTGTTGCACCGCTATCAGGATAGTCATTTCTTGAACGGGGGCGGGTTATCAAATAAGATAACCTGCGTGCTGCGCAATGATCTGGACAGTGACGTTTCACCCTGGTGTTGCCGACCAGCTTCTCGCCATGCCAGCGGGGATTCAGGCACGAATGATCCGCTTGTTGGAAGTGATGGAGCGCCATGGTCCCAACCTTGGCGCACCGCATACCAAGCCGATGGGCGATGGGCTGTTCGAAATCAGGGCGAAGGCAAAAGAAGGCATTGGACGCGGGCTGTTCTGTTACGTCGACAGTCGTTGCATCCATGTGCTGGTTGTCTTCGTCAAAAAGAGTCAGAAGACACCGGGTCACATGCTGTCACTGGCGAGATCAAGAATGCGGGAGGTTACCGGCCATGAGTGAACTTGCGAGGCTCAAGAAGAAAGCCCTCAGCAACCCGGCAGTGAAGCGGGAGTACGAAGCGCTGGAAGACGAGTTCGCCGTTATCGAAATGCTGCTTGCGATGCGTGCAGCCGCTGGCCTCACCCAGAGTGAGCTGGCAGTTCGATTGGGGACGCAGAAAAGCAACATCAGCCGGCTGGAAAACGGCCGCTCCAACCCCAGCTGGGCCACCCTGCAGAAGTATGCAGCCGCATGCGGATTCCACCTGCAACTGGATGCGACCCCGTTGGCGCGCTGATGAGCTATGGACCCCGGCTGGTGCGGGCCGCCGGGCCGGCTTTGTAATCTACTCTTAAGCCGCTATGATGTTTTGACGTTATAACGTTAAATCGCCTTCTTGCAGGAACCAGTCATGAGCGAACCCCTTAAGCGCTCCACCATCTACTTCGACGCCCGGCTGCATACCGCCCTGCGGCTCAAGGCGGCCCACACCCACCGAAGCGTCTCCGAGATCGTCAACGACGCAGTGCGGGCGGCCCTGGCCGAGGATCAGGAAGACCTCAGCGCTTTCGAGGACCGGGTTGCCGAGCCGACCATGAGCTACGAGGCCCTGCTTAACGACCTCAAGGCGCATGGCAAGATATAAGCTCGTTGTTCGCCGCTCGGTGGCGAAGGATCTGCGCGCCTTGCCGCAGGCGGATATCGCCCGGGTTCTGGCGCGCATCGAAGCCCTGCAGGATGATCCGCGGCCGCCCGGCTGCGAAAAGCTCTCCGGCCTTGAGCGCTACCGCATCCGTCAGGGCGTCTATCGCATCCTGTATGAAATCGCCGACGAGGTGCTGACTGTGGTGGTGGTCAAGGTCGGGCATCGGCGCGAGGTGTATCGATAACCTCGGCGCGAATCTTTAATTTCCCCGCCGCCCGCGTATACTACGCGCCCTTTGCTCAAAATCTGAGCAGAATTAGTGTCGTTGGGCGCTTCTGCCCACTATATATAGTGTCCTGTCAGGTCGAGAGCCGATGGATTTCGCGCAACGTTTCGATGTCATTGTCATTGGTGGTGGCCACGCCGGTACCGAAGCCGCGCTGGCGGCTGCGCGTATGGGCGCGGCCACGCTGCTGCTGACCCACAACATCGAAACCCTCGGCCAGATGAGCTGCAACCCGGCCATCGGCGGCATCGGCAAGAGCCACCTGGTGAAAGAGATCGATGCGCTGGGCGGCGCCATGGCCCGCGCCACCGACCGCGCCGGCATCCAGTTCCGCGTACTCAACGCCCGCAAGGGCCCGGCGGTGCGCGCCACCCGCGCCCAGGCCGACCGTATTCTCTACAAGGCGGCCATCCGCGGCATGCTCGAGAATCAGCCGAACCTGACCATCTTCCAGCAGGCGGTGGACGACCTGATCATGGATGGCGAGCGCTGCGTCGGCGCCGTCACCAATATGGGCCTGCGTTTCCACGCCCGCGCCGTGGTGCTGACAGCCGGCACCTTCCTTGGCGGCCGCATCCACATTGGCCTCGATAACCACAGCGGTGGCCGCGCCGGGGATCCGCCGTCCATCGCCCTGGCCAAGCGCCTGCGTGAACTGCCGCTGCGCGTTGAACGTCTGAAAACTGGCACGCCGCCGCGCATCGACGGCAAGTCGGTGGATTTCTCAGTGATGGAAAAGCAGTGGGGCGACACGCCGATCCCGGTGATGAGTTACATCGGCAGCGCCGATGAACATCCCGAGCAGACCTGCTGCTATATCACTCATACCAACGAGCGCACCCACGACATTATTCGTTCCGGGTTTGATCGCTCGCCCATGTTTACTGGCGTCATCGAAGGCACCGGGCCGCGTTACTGCCCGAGCATCGAGGACAAGGTCAATCGCTACGCCGACAAGAACAGCCACCAGATTTTTGTCGAGCCGGAAGGCCTGACCACCCACGAGCTGTACCCGAACGGCATCTCCACTTCATTGCCGTTTGATATCCAGCTCGCCGCCGTGCGTTCCATTCGCGGGTTTGAAAACGCCCACATCACCCGGCCCGGTTACGCGATTGAATACGACTATTTCAATCCGCAGGATCTCAAGCACTCGCTGGAAACCAAACACGTGCCCGGCCTGTTTTTTGCTGGCCAGATCAACGGCACCACCGGATACGAAGAAGCCGGTGCCCAGGGCTTGCTGGCGGGTATCAATGCCGCGCTGTTGGCAAGTGATCGCGAACCCTGGAGCCCGCGTCGCGAAGAGGCCTACATCGGCGTGCTGGTGGATGACCTGATCACCCTGGGGACCCGCGAGCCGTACCGCATGTTTACCAGCCGCGCCGAATACCGCTTGCTGCTGCGCGAAGACAACGCCGATTTGCGCCTGACTGAAAAAGGCCGCGAGCTTGGCCTTGTTGATGATCAGCGCTGGCGCGTGTTCTGCGCCAAGCGCGAAGGCATGGAGCGCGAACAGACGCGCCTGAAAACCAGCTGGATTCAACCCGGCACCGACAAGGCGGAAAAAGTTAACGCGCTGCTCGACAAACCGATCAGCCACGAATACAGCCTGCTCGATCTGCTGCGTCGCCCGGAAGTGGAATACCTGCCGCTGATGCAGGCCGCCGGCTTTGAACCGGAGGCGCCGGCGGTGGCCGAGCAGGTGGAAATTCTGGCCAAGTACGCCGGCTATATTGATCGTCAGGCCGACGAAGTGGAAAAGCTGCGCGCCAGTGAAAACACTGCGCTGCCGGAAGATTTTGATTACGCCGTGGTCAGCGGGCTGTCCAACGAATTGCGTCAGAAGCTGGAGCAGATCCGGCCGGCCACGCTTGGCCAGGCCAGCCGCATTCAGGGCATGACCCCGGCGGCGATTTCGCTTTTGCGGATCTACCTGAAAAAACACAGCGCCGGGCGCCAGGTTAAAGCATGAACCTTGCGAAAATGCTTGCCGATGGTGCACAGGCCCTCGGCATCGAACTCTCGTCGGCGCAGCAACAGCAGCTGCTCGGCTATGTTGGGCTGCTGAATAAATGGAACAAGGCCTACAACCTGACCGCCGTGCGTGAGCCGGCGGAGATGGTGGTACGCCATTTGCTAGATTCGCTCAGTGTGCTGCCCCATGTGCAAGCTACTGAAATAATTGACGTCGGCACCGGGGCCGGCATTCCGGGGATCCCGCTGGCCATTGCCCTGCCGGCATTAAAGGTGACCTTGCTGGACAGCAATGGCAAGAAAACCCGTTTTGCCAAGCAGGCCGCACTGGAGCTCGGATTGACCAATGTCGAGGTTGTGCAGGCCCGGGCAGAGCAGTACCGTAATGCCTCGCCCCAGGTGATCAGCCGCGCTTTCGCCTCGTTGCCGGACATGCTCGACGTCGCCGGCCACCTGCTGGCCCCCGGCGGTTGCATGTTGGCGATGAAAGCGGCGCTCACCGATGTGGAAATGGCCGGCGTGCAAGCGCCATGGAAAGCCGAACGAATTGCACTGACGGTGCCGGGGCTCGACGAGCGCCGGCAACTGATTATTCTGACGCGCAACGTTGCCTAACGTTGGAAAAGGAGACGAGTTTGTGACCACGGTGTTCGCAGTCGCCAACCAGAAAGGAGGGGTGGGTAAAACCACATCCAGCGTCAATCTGGCCGCGTCGCTGGCCGCTACCCGCAAGCGGGTGCTGCTGATCGACAGCGATCCCCAGGGCAATGCCACCTCCGGCTCCGGCGTCGACAAGCACGGCGTTGAGCACACCATTTACGACGTGCTGATGGACGAAGTGGAAATCGAGCACGCCATCGTCAAAACCCCGGAAGCCAGCGGCTTTGACCTGATTGCCGCCAACGAAGACCTGACCGCCGCCGAAGTCCAGATGCTCGACCTGAAGCTGAAGGAATTCCGTATGCGTAACGCGCTGGCGCGGATCAAGAACAAGTACGATTACATCCTGATCGACTGCCCGCCGTCGCTGAACATGCTGACGGTGAACGCGCTGACTGCTGCTGATTCGGTGATCG